>CAIYKK010000581.1 GCA_903926695.1 uncultured Burkholderiales bacterium | reverse complement strand
TTTTTGCAGGGAATTCCCGCCGAAAAGGGGTAATACTCACGCAGAACATTGAGCTTTTCCTGCCCAAACATGACAAAGTCGCGCCAGCTTTCTGCCCCGCATACCGAGCCGCACAACAGCACAAAAAGAACTTCCTCCAGTGGATACAGCTTGGTGCGCTCCACGCGGGGATCCGTCATGGTCCCAAAGTGCTCTTGAAATTTCTCTGCCATTTGAGGCCCCATTGCCAATCCTTTCTTGAAAATAACGCTCAGTTTATGACTTCACGGCAAAGCTTTTTTAGCGGGACAGCCCTGCTTTGGTCCGCCATTTGGGCGCGGCGCGCACGGTGCTGCGCCCGCAAGATGGGGCGCTGTCAGGCTTTCTATAATCTGCGCAAACTCAACCTCGGGATTTCCTCTTGTCTGCCAACTCTTCAAGCACCGCTGCCGCCCTTGCCCTGATTGCCGAAGACATGGGCCACATGGATGCGGTGATCGCACGCCGCCTCCAGTCCGAAGTGGCGCTCGTCAGCCAGGTCTCGGGCTACATCGTCGCCGCTGGCGGCAAGCGCCTGCGACCCGCGCTGCTGCTCTTGATGTGCGGCGCCCTGGGCTACCGGGGCGAGCAGCGCCACAACCTCGCCGCCGTGGTCGAATTTATCCACACCGCCACCTTGCTGCATGACGACGTGGTCGATGAATCCACGCTGCGCCGGGGCCGCGCCACGGCCAACGAGGCGTTCGGCAACCCGGCCAGCGTGCTGGTGGGCGACTTTTTGTATTCCCGCGCTTTTCAAATGATGGTCGATGCCAACGACATGCGCGTCATGCAGACGCTGGCCGAAGCGACCAACGTGATTGCCGAAGGCGAAGTGCTGCAGCTCATGAACATGCACGACGCCGACCTGTCCGAAGAGGGCTACCTGCGCGTGATCCGCTCCAAGACCGCCAAATTGTTCGAGGCCAGCGCCCGTCTGGCGGCCTTGCTGGCAGGGTCGCTGCCCGATGTCGAGCAAAGCTGCGCCGAATACGGCCAGGCGCTGGGCACGGCGTTTCAGGTGATCGACGACGTGCTCGACTACGACGGCGATGTGCTAGAGATGGGCAAAAACCTGGGCGACGACCTGCGCGAAGGCAAGGTCACGCTGCCGCTGATCATTGCGATGCAGCGCGGCACCGAGTCCGAGCGCGCCACCATTCGCCACGCCATTGAAACCGGCGGCACCGAGCAGATGGCGCAGATCATTGCGCTGGTGCAGCAAACCGGCGCGCTTGAAGCGACACGTGAGGCCGCCGCCGCCGAAGCCCAGCGTGCGCTCAACGCCTTACAAAACCTGCCCAAAAATCCTTATAGTCACGCTCTGGAGCAGCTGGCCTCGCAATTGCTGGCGCGGCGCTCTTGAGGTTTGAATCCCCTCACCGTTCAATCAGACTGGCTCACCTGCACCGGGTGGACGCCGAACTCCTGGCCGATCTCGTTGATCGTCCTGACCCTCGCCTTGAACTCCGGCGGGGGACTTTGCGCTTTTTCGTTTCACTCATGATTGGCCCCATTTCTTCAACAGTGTCCTGCTTAAACTGGTGTCTGGAATATGGGGTCCACTTTAGTTGATGGACGCGCTCCAGCGGCTATCCCAGTCCTTGCCTTGCGCTTTGTCCAGGCTGCGGCGGTCGCGTTTGGTGGGCCGACCGTGTTCCAGGCTGCTGGCCGGGTCGCTGGTCAGATGGCGCTGTTCCGCGGCCTTGGCTTTGAGCGCCAGGCTTTCGGCGGTTTCTTCGTAGAGCTGCTGGGCCACCGGGGCCGGGCCGCGCTGGCTGCTGATGCCGCGCACCACCAGCGTGCGCGTCAGCGGGCCTTGGCGCAGCGTCAGCGTGTCACCCGTTTTGACCTCGCGGGACGGCTTGACTTCCTGCCCGTTGATGCAGATCCGGCCTTTGTCAAGCTCTTCGACCGCCAGCGAACGCGTTTTGTAAAACCGGGCGGCCCAGAGCCATTTGTCGATGCGTAATTTATCCATCGCATGATTTTGACGCAGCCGCCAACGCACTGCTGTTTGCAAGCGTATCCGCGTTGGCGGGTGGTGGCTGGGCTGGGTCCGTCAGGGCGCGGCGCAGGTAAAACTTTGCGCGTCGTTGATGTCGCCTTCGCCTGTGTACCGGGGCCAGCCGGGATACTCGCACAGCGGACGCGTGCGGCCCGGAACGCCTGCGGTGTCGGCCACAGTCTGGTTTGGCGGGGCAATGTCTTTTTCGGCCCAGTTTTCCAGCGTGGTCAGCGAATCCCAGGCGGCGTTAAAAACGCTGCTGAAGCCGTGGCCGTAGCCGGGAATCTCGTAGTAGCGCATGAAACTGGCCACCTTGGCTTCGCCCATCGTGACGCGGATGCGGCGGTAATACTGCTGGGAGGCGCGTGTGCTGACCAGCGCGTCGGCCATGCCGTGGGCCATCAGGATTTTTCCGCCTTTGGCCTGGAAGGCGGACAGGTCGGTTTTGTTCGCGTCCTGAAGGCCGGTCAGCTCGACGATGCGCGCCTGCCAGGCGCCGGGATTTTGCGGGTCCAGACTCAGCGCGTTAAAACTGGCGTCGCGGGTGACGAAGTATTTCACCCACTGGTCCCAAAAAGTGCTGCTGTAGGGCGGGCTGCTCGTGGCGCTGACGGGCGGCATCGGATTCGCGGGCTGTTCGGTGCCCAGAGACAGCGTCAGCACCGTCGGCTGCAGCGGGCTGTCGCCGGGGTTGCCGAAATCCGTGCCCCAGGTGTTGAAGCCGGGGTAGCTGGTTTCGCCGCTGGCCAGTTTGTAGCGCAGGGTGAGCGGCGTTGCGATGACCTTGAAGGCGGCAATCTGGGCGTCCGACAGGCAGCTGTCGCCCGTGTCGGCACCGCGCGCGCAGCGCAGCGGCGCGCCGTTGAGCATGGCTTTGGCCGGATTGAAGCGGATATTGCAAGCGTTGACGTTGCTGATCAGCCCGTCTTTCACGCCGTCTAGCGTGTCGCAGGCGGCCATTGCCGCGTCGTAGAGCGCCTGGCGTTTGGCGCGGCTGGGATAAGCGCCCGGCTTGGCCAGCGCACGGGCGATGCGCCCGAACTGCAAATCGAGGCTGGCGGCGTTCCAGGCCGGGTACAGCGCGATGACACCGTCAAAATCCTGCGGCCAGTTCTGCGCCACCAGCAGCGCTTCGCGCCCGCCGGTAGAGCCGCCTGCGAAATAGGTTTTTTGCACGCTGTCGGTGTAGCGGGCCTGAATGATGGCCATTGCGGTGTCGCGGGTTTTTTTCAGCGCGTCACCGGCAAAGTTTTGCAGCGCTTCGTCGTTCGCGCCAAACGTGCCGTCGCGGCTGCCGCTGGCGTTGGCCTGGTGGCCCGAATCGCCGCCGAAAGTGGCATAGCCGCGCCCCAGCGGCGAGGGCTGGTCGGTCGGGCCAGCGGGGATGTTGGCGGTGCCGGTCGCAATGGTGCCGTTGTAGCCGCCGCCGCCGAACATCACGGCTTTGTGGTTCCAGCCTGTCGGCAGGTTGAGCTGAAACTTGATTTTGGGGGCGCTGGCATCGACCGGGCTGATTTCACCGAGTACCTTGCAATACTCGCCGACGGCGGCGCTGCCGGTTCCGGCGGCGGCGACGATCTGGGTGCTGGTGACGCTCGCGCCGGTGGTGGGCAGGCCGATGGCGGTGGCGGCAATCGCCATGCCGTTGAGTTTCGCGCAGCTCAGGACGGACTGTGTGGGCGCTGGGGCTGGCTGGCGCTGGCTGGCGCAGCCCGCCAATGCGGCAATGGCGATCACAATGGCCGTTAACGGCAAGGCTGTGGATTTTTCTGCCTGGATGTTCACGTCGGTCCTCGTTTCAGGTTGAGTTGCTGGGACTGACTATAAACGGGCAGTTTGCCGTTTTGGCGTTTTTCAGGCGGCGTTAGGCCGTTGCGCGCAGCGGGACGTGGGCGCACTGCGTCCGACGCCGGGCCGGCATCGGAATCGGAATCGGAACTGCGCCGGACTTGGCGCGCGCTTTACTGTGGCGCGCCCAGCGCAGCGGCACGGGTGCGCGAATCAACCAGCGCCTGCGGATCAACCGGCGTCGTCGTCGGCCAGCCGCCCAAATGCTGGATGCACAGCTCGCTCATGCCCGCCAGCCATTGCGGGCTGTCGTTCAGACACGCGATGTAATTGAACGTCTTGCCGCCTGCTTTTAAAAAGGCGTGGCGCGCTTCCATGCTGATTTCTTCCAGCGTTTCCAGACAGTCGCCGGTAAAGCCGGGGCAGACCACATCAACGCTTTTCACGCCCGACTTGGCCAGCGCAATCAGGGTCGGCTCCGTGTACGGCTCCAGCCATTTGGCCTTGCCAAAGCGCGACTGAAACGTGACTTGATAACGGTCTTTGGCCAGACCGAGCTTTTCGGCGACCAGCCGGGCGGTTTTGTAGCATTCGCAGTGGTACGGATCGCCCAGCGTGAGCGTGCGCTCGGGCACGCCGTGAAAGCTCAT
>CAIYKK010000580.1 GCA_903926695.1 uncultured Burkholderiales bacterium | reverse complement strand
GCCGCGCATACCAGCCACAAAGGCAGCTTTGGCGACGTGGCCGTCGTCGGTGGAGAGTCGGCGCGCGCCAGCCACATGAGTGGCGCGGCCCTGCTGGCGGCCTGCGCGGCGCTGCATGCGGGCGCAGGTCGCGTTTTCGTGACTCTGCTGGGCGACGCGTCCCGGCTCACGGTGGACACCCAGCAGCCCGAACTCATGTTCCGCGCTTTTGACGCGCTGGATTTGAAGCAGCAAGTCATCGTGTGCGGCTGTGGCGGCGGCGAAGCGGTCAAAGCCGTGCTTCCCGCGCTGCTTTCAAACGCCTTGCGGCTGGTGCTCGACGCTGATGCGCTCAATGCCATCGCCGCCGATGCGCAGCTGCAAACCGCCTTGACAGCGCGCCACGCCCGCGCCTGCAGCACGGTGCTGACACCGCATCCGCTCGAAGCCGCCCGGCTGTTGGGCCGCACAGCGGCAGCGGTGCAGGCCGACCGATTCAGCGCAGCGCGGCAGCTGGCCGACAAGTTTCAATGCGTGGTGGTGCTCAAAGGCTCAGGCACGGTGATCACCGCGCCGGGTCAAGTGAGCCGAATCAACATCACCGGCAATGCCTTGCTGGCCACGGCGGGCACCGGCGACGTGTTGGCAGGAATGACGGGCGCGCGTCTGGCCAGTGGCGACAGCGGCTTTGAGGCGGCCTGCCGTGCCGTGTTTGCCCACGGCCATCAAGCCGATCTCTGGGCGGATCAGCGGCCCGGCCAGCCCTTGAGCGCCTCGGCGCTGGCCCGGCTGCAAAGCTGTGGCCCGGCTGCTTAAACCAGCATCATGCCGATCTGCAGCAGCAGTATCAGCACCAGCGCCGACAGATCAACGCCGCCCACCACCGGAATCAGCCGCCGCAACGGTGCCAGCAAAGGCTCGGTCAGGCGGCCCAGCAAACTTCCAATCGGCGAGCCGGGCTGCACCCACGACAACACGGCATAGCCCAGCACCAGAATCAACAAGGTTTGCAGCGCCACGCGCAGCAGCATCTTCAGCGCAAACTCCAGCAGGCCCAGCAGCATCAGCCCGCCCAAACCCATACCGACACCCGCCGCGCCCAGCAGCAGGCCAAACAGTCCCCACCACAGCAGCGCATAGCCCAGCGCCATCAAGGTAGCAGCCACGATACTGGCCCAATCCACCCGCGACTGGATCAGTGCTTTGGGTAAAACGCGCCGCAGCGGCTTGACCAGCCAATCGGTCAGCGCCATCGCAAAGCGGCCCGGCTGGACGCTCATGTTGACGCGCACCCAGTTCATCCAGGCGCGCAGCAGCGCCGAGGCGATCAGCAGGAAAAACGCGGTTTCCAGCAACAAAGCCAGGATTCGAGTCAGCATTCAACCTCCGCCAACGACCCAAGAAAAAGATTCATCGTCATCCTTAACGGCGGGGTTTTTTGCCCTGCTTGCGGCTAGGGTTGCTGGCTGATTTTTTGACCGCTGCCTTCAGCGCCTCAATCGGCGACGGTGGTTTGGCGTCGGCGTTTTTGCTGGCGCTGCGGCGGCTGGCGGTGCCCGCGCTGCGCCCGCCCGAAGCGGCCCCGGAGGATCGCTTTCCGGCGGACTTTCCAGCCGCTTTGCCGCTGCGCTTGCCTTCTGCGCTGCGCTCCTGCGCCGGGAGTTCGGCGGGATGGCCGCCAGTCTTGTCCTTCATGGCCCGCGCCGTCAGGCTGCGCATGGTGTCGCCTTCTGGCACCAGCCGGAAGTCGATTTTCCGGCCATCGAGATCGACGCGGCTGACCTGCACCTGCACCCGCGTGCCAATGCCGTAACGGATGCCGGTGCGCTCCCCGCGCAACTCTTGGCGCGCTTCGTCAAAACGGAAATATTCGCCGCCTAGCTCGGTGATATGCACCAGCCCTTCGACGTACATCGCGTCCAGCGTGACAAAAATGCCAAAGCCCGTCGCCGCCGTGACCATGCCGGCAAACTCCTCGCCCAAGTGTTCGCGCATGTATTTGCACTTGAGCCAGGCTTCCACGTCGCGGCTGGCCTCGTCGGCACGGCGCTCGTTGGCGCTGCAATGCAGACCGGCGGCCTGCCAGGCAAGCTGGTCGGCGGTGATTTTTTTCGGCTTTTCGCCCGGCTCTTTCACGTCCTTGAGGCGCGACGCCAGCCGCTTGGACAGCTTGGCCTCGGCCTCGCCCGGCGTGGGCAAGACCGGCAACACATACTTGGTCTTTTGCAGAATCGCCTTGATCACGCGATGCACCAGCAAATCCGGGTAGCGCCGAATCGGACTGGTGAAATGCGTGTAGGCCTCGTAAGCCAGACCGAAATGGCCGCTGTTCATCGGCGTGTAAATTGCCTGCTGCATCGAGCGCAGCAACATGGAGTGAATCTGCAACGCGTCTGGGCGGTCTTTGGTGGCGACGGCAATCTGCTGAAACTCGCCCGGCGTCGGCTCATTGCTGATCGTCATGCCGATGCCCATCGCCTTGAGATAGTTGCGCAGCATCTCGTTTTTCTCGGGCGTCGGGCCTTCATGCACGCGGAACAGGCCGGTGTGCTTGCTCTGCGCAATGAAATCCGCCGAGCAGACATTGGCCGCCAGCATCGCTTCTTCAATCAAGCGGTGCGCGACATTGCGCGTGCGCGGCACGATTTTTTCGATGCGCCCAACTTCGTCGCAGACGATTTGCGTTTCGGTGGTTTCAAAGTCCACCGCGCCACGCACGCCGCGCCCTTTGAGCAGCGCCTGGTACACCTCATGCAGATGCAGCAGATGCGGCACCAGCGCCTCGCGCTGCGCCGCTTCCGGGCCCCGCGTGTTGGCCAGAATGGCGGCCACTTCGGTGTAGGTAAAACGCGCCTGGCTGAACATCACCGCCGGGAAAAACTGATAAGCGTGAACCTCGCCCTTGGCGTTGACCAGCATGTCGCAGACCATGCACAGGCGCTCGACATTCGGATTGAGCGAGCACAGGCCGTTGGAGAGCTTTTCCGGCAGCATGGGAATCACCCGGCGCGGGAAATACACGCTGGTGGCGCGGTCATAAGCGTCGATGTCGATGGCGCTGCCGGTTTCCACGTAATGGCTCACGTCGGCAATCGCGACCAAAAGACGCCAGCCCTTGCCGCGCCCGACCTTGGCCGGTTCGCAGTACACGGCATCGTCAAAGTCGCGGGCATCTTCGCCGTCGATGGTGACCAGCGCGATGTCGGTCAGATCGACGCGGCGCAGCTTGTCAACCGGACGCACGGCGTCGGGCAGGGTGCGCGCCAAGGCCAGCGCCTCGTCGCTGAATTCGTGCGGCACGCCGTATTTGCGCACGGCAATTTCGATTTCCATGCCCGGATCGTCGATTTCGCCCAGCACTTCCGTCACGCGTCCCACCGGCTGGCCGAACAGCGCGGGCGGCTCGGTCAGTTGCACGACAACGATCTGGCCGGTTTTGGCCTTACCGGTGGCGCTTTTGGGAATCAGGACATCTTGG
>CAIYKK010000579.1 GCA_903926695.1 uncultured Burkholderiales bacterium | reverse complement strand
GTGTCCGCGCTCTGCATCCCCGCCCTGAAGGATGGGGCTTTTCGCGCAAGAAGGGTAAAAGCGGGTGTCCGCCGTGACCGGCTCTTTGGTTTTGAGATTGGCCACGCCGGAAACGGCAATTTGCCGCCCCTGCGGCCCCGAGATCAGCAGCACCGAGCCCGGCAGCTTTTCCTTTTTGACCAGCTGGTCGAGAAACGGCTGAATCGGGCCAGCGACGGCTGGCGCAACGGACAAGCTGGCCAGCAGGGCGGCGATGGCGGCCCCCAAAAAGCGGTAGGGTTTCAAGGCAACGGTCTCCAGAAAGAAGGAGCGGTGATGATACGGCCTGCCGCGCACGTCGAATTCCACCTGAGCGTGGTCGGCGTACACGGTTGCGTCAGAGCGGCACGGGGGCGGCTGGCTGGACGCGCTGATGCGTCCACCTGCGATAGCGCGGATTGATTTAAAAGATGAGTTCAGCCATTTTTCGTACCCGAAGCATTTGAGCGCACCGATCAGCTTGCGCCATGAGGCCAAGAATCTGCCCTTGCAATGTGAAAAATTTAGCGAGCGTTTCCTGGTCTTCGGGATTCAGGTTTGAATGCTCAATGGGTTTCGCCAATCCAAGATGTGCTTCGAGTTTACGAATCAGATTCGATTTTTCGCTTTCCGTCAGGCTTGGATTTGCGTTGATGAAATCGTGGAAGGATTTACCGCCTTTTTGAGAATTGCAGTCACGGCAACAAGGCACAAGGTTTCCAACCTGGTGACCGTAGCCATTTACATTGAGCTTGCCGTTCTTCACCAAGTTTTCAAGATGGTCCCAAGTGTGTGCAGATTTTTCACAATAGACGCAGGACAGCTGTTTTAAGTTTTGCTGTCCAAGCGCCTCAAGTGCAGCGTTAATTTTGTCTTCGTCGTACTCATCCGAAGGCGCCAGCGCGGACGCAAAAGCGTGAGCGATGGTCGTTTTCGCTTTGAAAGAATAGAGTACGGCGCTAGGTGCGAACGAATAGTTTTGGGCGTCATGAGTGGGCGACTAACTTTGCTTCAGCTATTGCTGCGCACGTCGAACTCCACCTTCCAGCGCGCACCGCCTTGGCTGGCGACGGCGCTCAAGGCCAGCGTGCCGGTCTCGGTGGCGACGGCGCTGAGCTGGACCTGCACCACTTCGCCCAAGCGCCGGCCTTCAGCGGGTAGCGTGACCTGGATTTCTCCCAGCTCCTGCAATTCGTCCGGCTGCCAGAAGTCGAGCAGCGTGCCGAGTTGATCCTGACGCCGCACCGACGAGCCCAGCAGGCGCAGATGCACCGGCTCGCCAACGACGAGGCCAAATTCCTGCGCCAGCAAATCGGCCTCAATGCCTTCTTCCATGCCGAAGGGTGCGATGCACAGCGCCTGCACCGGCGGCTCAAAGCCGGGAATCGCGGGCATGGACGACTCAATCGCCACGTAATACGCCTGCGCCGTGCCGCCGCGAATGCGCACGCCCTGGCCGCGCCGCACGTAGCCGTAATACGCCGCGCCGCGTGCAACGGCCAAGTCCATGTCCGCGCCGGACAGGGCGCGGGCCGGTTCTGCCTGTTCGGCGGTCAGCCAGCTATTCAGCGTGGCCAGAGTGCGCCCGCTCAACAGATCGGATTTAAAAACGCCGCCGTTGAACAGCACCGCCGTCGGGTGTAGAAAGCTGGCGCTGGCGTTGACCGCGCCGCTAAAGCCTTCCAGCTCCGCCGTCGCGCCCGCCTGGCGTCCGAGCAGCGCGGCCAGGTGGCGCGTCACGCCCGCGTCCTGCGCGTAGGGCAGGCCGAGCTGCGTCAGACCGGCGCGGGGGCGGCTGACCGGACGCGCCGCCGCATCCACCTGCGGGAAAAATCCTTCAAGCAGCGTGGCGTTGACCTCGGCCTGCGTCAGCTCGGTGCGAATCGAGCCACCAATCAGCTTGGAACCCCGACTCGGCACGACGATGGCTTGCGTTTGAACGCTGGCGTCGCTCAATAACTTTTCCTTGGCGCTGCGGCAGGCGTGCGTCAGGGCACGCATTTGCCACGGGTCGAGCTGCTTGCCGGTGGCGGCGAGCTTGCGCGCCACGATATGGGCCAGCGTCAAATCCATGTTGTCGCCGCCGAGCAGGATGTGGTCGCCGACGGCAACGCGGTGCAACTCCAGATTGCCCTCTCGCTCCAGCACGGCGATCAATGAAAAGTCGCTGGTGCCGCCGCCCACGTCAATCACGAGGATGATCTCGCCCGGCTTGACGCTTTTGCGCCACTGCCCGGCGCTGGTTTGAATCCAGCTGTAGAGCGCGGCCTGCGGCTCTTCCAGCAGCGTCATGCCGGTGTAACCGGCGGCGCGGGCGGCTTCGGCGGTCAGCTCGCGGGCGGCGGGGTCGAAGGAGGCGGGGATGGTGATGGTCACGTCCTGCTGGTCAAACGGCGCTTCGGGGTGGGCGGCGTCCCAGGCTTGGCGCAGATGCTGGAGGTAGCGCGTTGAGGCTTGCAGCGGCGAGACGCGGGCCACTTCGGGCGGCGCGTCGGCGGGCAGGATGGCGGCGCGCCGGTCCACGCCGGGGTGGCAGAGCCAGCTTTTGGCGCTGGAGACCAGCCGG
>CAIYKK010000578.1 GCA_903926695.1 uncultured Burkholderiales bacterium | reverse complement strand
TGGTGTCCGACACCTGGCGCTCCAGCTCGCGCTGGCGGTTCAGCGGCACGTAACCTTCCTTGACCACTTCGCGGGTCTGGACCAGCTCTTCGTTGAGCAGCGACAGCTGGTTGCGTCGGTTGGCCAGCATGCCGTCGTAGGATTGAACCAGACCTTCCTGGCCCTGAATGCTTTCTTCAATCGACTGCAGATCGGCGCGCAAGGAGGAGCGGCGCGACTGCAGCAGCTGCTCCTGATTGTTCATTTGCTGCTTGATGAGCGGATCGCTGGCGGCGGCGAGCAGGTCGGGGTGGTAGGTGACGACGTTTAAGCCCGCCTGTTCGGCCAGCAAGCGGCTTTGCATGGCGCGCATGCTCAGGTAGCGCTGGCGCACGGATTCAAAATTGGCCTTGGCGGTGGCGGCGTCGAGCCTGATCAGCAACTGGCCTTCTTTGACCAGATCGCCTTCGCCGACCAGCACTTCTTTGATGATGCCGCCGCTCAGGTGCTGAACGGCTTTGCGTTTGGTGTCGATGGCGACAAAACCCTGGCTGGGCACGCCCTCGTCCAGCGGGGCGAGCGCCGCCCACAGCAAAAAGCCGCCAAAGCCGATGGCCAGCGCCCACAGGCCAATGCGCCCCGCAGAGCCGAAATCGGTGACGGCGGGCGCAGCGCCCAGGCTGGCGCCAGCAGCGCCGGTCGCGCTCACGCGTTTGAGAAGATCAGGTGTGGCCATGGACAGACTCTGGTGAAAGTGGGAGTGAAAAAGGAGTGATTGACCGCATCAAGCGGGCTGGAGCGAGGCGGTGCGTGGTGCCGTCGGCGCGGTGGCGGGCCTGAGCGAAGCCAGCACCGCGTCTCTGGGGCCGTCGGCGAAGATTTCGCCGTCGCGCAAAATCATCACCCGGTCGGCCACGGCCAGCGCGCCGGGGCGGTGGGTGATCAAAAAGACGGTTTTGCCTTTGGCCTTGAGTTCGCGCACCGTGCGGATCAGCGCGGCTTCGCCTGCGTCGTCCAGGTTGGCGTTGGGCTCGTCGAGCACGATCAGGGCTGGCTCGCCGTACACCGCCCGCGCCAGACCGATGCGCTGGCGCTGCCCGCCCGAGAGCAGCCCGCCCGCTTCGCCAATCGGCGTGTCGTAGCCCTTGGGAAAGCGCAGAATCATCTCGTGCATGCCCGCGCAGCGCGCCGCAGCAATGACTTTTTCCGAGTGGACTTCGCCCAGCCGCGCAATGTTGTCGGCAATCGTGCCTTCAAACAGCTCCACGTCCTGCGGCAGATAGCCCAGATGCGGGCCGAGTTCGGTGCGGCTCCAGCGCTGCAGCGGCATGCCGTCGAGCAGCACTTCGCCCGTCACCTCGGGCCAGATGCCGACCATCGTGCGCGCCAGCGTGGATTTACCCGAACCCGACGGCCCGATGACGGCAACCACCGTGCCAGCCAGCACGGCAAACGTGATGTTTTTCAGAATCGGCGTGGTGCGCCCTTGCGCGCTGGCCTCGACGCTGCGCAGGGTGATTTGGCCGCTGGGCGCGACCTGGGTGAGCGCCGGGTCGCGCTCGGGGAAGTCGCGCAGGAGTTTTTCCAGCCGCTCAAAAGCGCTTTTGCTGGCGGCAAAACTGCGCCAGGCGGTGACGAGCTGGTCAATCGGCGCGAGAGCGCGGCTCATCAAGACATTGGCGGCGATCATCGAGCCGGGCGAAAGTTGGCCGTCAATCACCAGCAGGGCGCCAAAACCCAGCGAGAGCGATTGCTGGCTGTAGCGAATAAATTTGCTCCAGGCGGTGATGCGGTGCGTCAGGTGCTGGGACGTGGATTGTTTGTCCATCCAGGCCATGTACTGGCGGCCCCAGCGCGCTTGCAGGTTGCCGATCATGCCCATCGCTTCGAGCACCTCGGCGTTGCGCAGCTTGCTTTGCAGATAGCCGGTGGTTTCGCTGCCCGCTTTGGCCGCTTCTTCAGCCGGGGCGATGGTCTGGCGGTGGCCAAACCACGCCAGCGCCGCCTGAACCAGTGCAAACACCAGCGACAAAACGCCCAGCAGCGGGTGCAGGAAAAACGTCACCGCAATATAAATCGGTGCCCAGGGCGCATCGAACAGCGCAAAAATCCCGTTGCCGGTCAAAAACTGCCGGATCTGAATCAGGTCGCCAAAAGCGCGTGAGGGCGTTGTGGACGACTGGCTCAGATAAGCCTCAAAACTAGCGTTGAACACGCGGGTGCTGAGCTGCTCGTCAAAACGCATGCCAGCGCGCACCAGAATGCGCGAGCGCAGCCACTCCGAGCAGGCCACGACGCCGAACAAAAACAGCGTGATCAGCGAAACGGCCAGCAGCGTGAGTTCGCTCTGGCTGGTCATGACGCGGTCAAAAACCTGCAGCATGTAAATGGTCGGCGTGAGCATGAGCAGATTGCTCAAAAAACTCAGGACGCCGACGATCAGAAACGCCCGCCGGAAGGCCCACAGCGTGGCCGTCAGCTCGCTGCGGTTGAAAAACGAGGAGGTTTTCATGAGGTGTGTTGTTTTTTTGAAGGATTCAGGCTCAGGCGGGGACCACGGCGCGGGAAGCGGATGGGGTCGCTGGCGGGGCAGCGGCTGGCGTGTTGGCTTTTTTCAGTGCCGCCAGCACCTCGTCGCGGGGGCCGAAGGTCTGCATCACGCCGTCTTGCAGGATCATCATCTTGTCGGTCACGGCCAGCACGCTGGTGCGGTGCGTCATGATGACAAAGGCCGTGCCGCGTGACTTGAGCGTTTGAATAGCGGCGGCCAGCGCGGCGTCGCCCGCTTCGTCCAGGCTGGAGTTGGGCTCGTCAAGCACGACCAGCACCGGGTCGCCGTAAATGGCGCGGGCCAGAGCGACGCGCTGGCGCTGCCCGCCCGAGAGCATCGCGCCGTCACGCCCGACGGGGCTGTCGTAGCCTTGCGGCAGCGCCATGATGAAGTCGTGCAGGCCCACGGCCTGAGCGGCAGCTTTGACCTTGGCCGGTTCGACTTCGCCAAAGCGCGCAATGTTTTCGGCCAGCGTGCCGCCCAGCAGTTCCACGCCTTGCGGCAGGTAGCCCAGATAGGGGCCGAGTTCGTTTTTGTCCCAGGTGAAGATGTCCGCGCCGTCCAGCCGCACCTTGCCGCTGACGGCGGGCCACAGGCCGACCAAGAGCCGCGCCAGCGTGGTTTTTCCCGACGCCGAGGGGCCAATCACCGCCAGCACTTCGCCGGGCGAGAGTTTAAAAGCCACATTCCGCAAAATGGCGACGTTGCTGCCGGGGGCGGCGGCGGCCAGGGTTTCGACCTGCAGCATGCCGCGTGGCGAGGGCAGCGCCATCGACGGCGGTTTGACCGGCACGGCGGCCAGCAGGGTTTCAAGGCGCTGCCAAGCATCGCGCACATTGACGACCAGACGCCACTGCGTGACGATCTGCACCAGCGGCGCCAGCACCCGCCCGCCCAGAATCGAAGCCACCAGCATCATGCCCGAGCCGCCGTTGAGGCTGTTGTGCAGCATCAGCCACGCGCCCAAGCCCAGCATCAGCGAGCCCATGACGGTTTGCAAAAATTTGGTCATCGCCTGGTAGCCGCCAGCGCGGTCGGAGGCCAGCGCCTGCAAGTCCAGAAACTCGCGCTGCTTGCCCATCCAGCGGCGATGAATGTCGCGCAGCATGCCCATCGATTCGATGACCTGCGCGTTGCGCAGCGAGCCGTCGGCGTATTGCTGGGCGGCGATGGCGCAGCGGTTGGCGGCCACCAGCGGCGGCTGGGTGTTGCGCTCGTTGAGCCAGCCAATAAACACCTGCAGCAGCGAGCCGACAATGGCCGCCCAGCCCAGCACCGGGCTGATGGCAAAGACCAGCGCCAGAAACACCAGCGACACCGGCGCTTCCATCAGCGCCAGCAGCGGCGGCGAGCCGAGAAAATCGCGGATGGTGCGCAGGTCGTTGAGCGGCTGCAGGCTGGCGCCGGGAATCTTGCGCAAATTGGCCTGAAAAATCGCGGCAAAAACCCGGTTGCGCATTTGCGCGTCAAACTTGGCGCCGGCCTCGTGCATGATTTGCGCCCGCGCCCATTCGAGCACTTCCATCAATACATAAGCGCCCAGCACCGCCAGCGTCAGCATGGCCAGCGTGAGGTGGTTGCGGCTGTTGACCACGCGGTCATAAACTTCGAGCATGTAGCCGCTGGGCGCCAGAATCAAGAGGCACGAAAACAAACTAAACCACGCGGCGCGCACAAAATAAGGCCGCAGGGCGCTGACCGCCTGGCTTAACTCGGAAGGGGGTTTCAGGGTGCTCATGGGGCTTCCTCGACGTTCACATATTCAGGGATTGCGCCCCGGTCTGGTTTGGGGGCTGCGGGGATTTCGCCGCCGGGCGCGGGTGGTGAAAACAGGAACGACAGCTCAAAGCTGTCTTTGGGGGTGCGCGACAAGACAATCTCCCGCAGTTTTTGTTGGTGAAAGGCGGCCTCGTCTTCGGGGCGCAGGGCCAAATGAAAGCGGATGCGCCCGTCCAGCGTGTACATGGACAAATGCCCATCCTTCACACTGAGCGTGTGGCGGTCAAAATAAACCGGGCAGGTGTCGGCAAAGCGCAGCAGCGGCAGCGGTTTGCCACTCAGCCGGGTCAGATTAAATGCGCTGTCGGGGTGCTGGTACACGAGGCGGCTGGTGCGCGAGACCGAATAAATCGCGTTGCACACCATTTGCGAGCCCATTGCGGGAAACTGCTCGCGCAGCTGCTTGTACGCCAGATGGTGCAGCGTGACGCGGTTCCAGCAGCGGCTTTGCTGAACCAGCGGCGCCAGCGCGTTGCACACCTGCGCAAACGCCTGTTGCAGCGCGCGCAGGCTGGCGATCTGTTCAGGCGAGCCGTTGAGGGGAATGCGCAGCACAAAATTCATATAGGAGGTGAATTGTACGGCGTCCTATATGAATCACTGGAGCGACGCCTCATGAATGTTTTTGATTCACTGGTGCGGGCGCATCAGACACGAAAGAAAATCGGTTCAGGTCACAAGCGGAGTTCAGGCATACCTGACGGGCTGGCCAGCCGTTCAAGCCGAATGGCCCCAAAATAAGCCTCCATGACGCCCGACCCTACCCCTTCGCCGCAAGCCACCCGGCCATCCGCCAGCACACCAAACCGGCTCCGGCTCCGGCTCCCGCTCTGGCTGGCTGCAGGCGTTGCGGCGCTGGGCCTGTCGGGCTGCGCCGATCTGGGCTACTACTGGCAATCGGTCAGCGGCCATTTGCGGGTGCTGCACGCCGCCCGCCCGGTCGAGGACTGGCTGGACGACACGCAAACCCCGCCGCCGCTCAAAATCCGGCTGGCGCTGAGCCAGCACATCCGCCGCTTTGCCGTGACCGAACTCAAACTGCCCGACAACGCCAGCTACCGCCGCTACGCCAACCTAGAACGCAAAGCGGTGGTCTGGAACGTCGTGGCCGCGCCCGCCTTGTCGCTCACGCTCAAAACATGGTGTTTTCCGGTGGCGGGCTGCGTCGGCTACCGGGGCTACTTCAGCGAAGCCGACGCCCGCGCAGAAGCCGCGCAACTCGCCGTCCAAGGACTGGAAACCAGCGTTTATGGCGTGCCTGCCTACTCCACGCTGGGCAAACTGAACTGGCTGGGCGGCGACCCGCTGCTCAGCACCTTCATCGGCTACCCCGAGGGCGAGCTGGCCCGGCTGGTGTTTCACGAGCTGGCGCATCAGGTGGTT
>CAIYKK010000577.1 GCA_903926695.1 uncultured Burkholderiales bacterium | reverse complement strand
GTGCGCTTTTTCGATTTCGTCGAGCAGCAGCACGCAATGCGGTTTTTTGGTGATCGCTTCGGTCAGCAGGCCGCCCTGGTCAAAACCGACATAGCCCGGCGGCGCGCCGATCAGGCGGCTCACGGCGTGGCGCTCCATGTATTCGGACATGTCAAAGCGCAGCAGCTCGATGCCCATGATGTACGCGAGCTGCTTGGCCGCTTCGGTCTTGCCCACGCCCGTGGGGCCGGAGAACAGGAACGAGCCAATGGGCTTGTCTTCCTTGCCCAGCCCCGAGCGCGCCATCTTGACCGAAGACGCCAGCACGTCCAGCGCCTTGTCCTGGCCGAACACCACGCTTTTCAAATCGCGCTCCAGCGTTTTGAGCTTGCCGCGATCATCGCTGGAGACGTTGGCGGGCGGGATGCGGGCGATCTTGGCGACAATATCTTCCACCTCCGTTTTGGTGATGGTTTTCTTGCGCTTGGAAGGCGGCAAAATCCGCTGGGCAGCGCCCGCCTCGTCAATCACGTCGATGGCCTTATCGGGCAGATGGCGGTCGTTGATGTACTTGGCGCTCAGTTCAGCCGCCGCCTGCAGCGCTGCCAGTGCGTATTTCACGCCGTGGTGCTCTTCAAAACGCGATTTGAGTCCCTTGAGAATTTCAACGGTTTCCTGTACTGACGGCTCAACCACATCAACCTTCTGGAAGCGCCGCGACAAGGCCGCGTCTTTTTCAAAAATGCCCCGGTATTCGGTGAATGTCGTCGCGCCGATGCACTTGAGTTGGCCCGAACTGAGCGCGGGCTTGAGCAGGTTGGACGCGTCCAGCGTGCCGCCCGAAGCCGCGCCTGCGCCAATCAGCGTGTGGATTTCGTCGATAAACAAAATGCCGTGCGGCTTGTCTTTCAGCGCTTTCAAAACGCCCTTGAGGCGCTGCTCAAAATCGCCCCGGTATTTGGTGCCCGCCAGCAGCGCGCCCATGTCAAGCGAATACACACTGGCCTCGGCCAGGATTTCGGGCACGTCTTTTTGCGTGATGCGCCAGGCCAAGCCCTCGGCAATCGCCGTTTTGCCCACACCGGCCTCGCCCACCAGCAGCGGGTTGTTTTTGCGGCGGCGGCACAGGATTTGAATGACGCGCTCGACTTCGTAGTGGCGGCCAATCAGCGGATCAATCTTGCCGTCCTTGGCCAACTGGTTCAGGTTGACGGTGTACTGCTCCAGCGGCGAGGCTTTTTCGTTTTTCTCAGTACTTTCTTCATTCTCGGCTGCGGTTTCGCCGGGCTTGGTGGGCTCGGGCGGATCGCTTTTCTTGATGCCGTGGGCGATGAAATTGACCACATCCAGGCGCGTGACGCCCTGCTGGTGCAGGTAATACACCGCGTGGGAATCTTTTTCGCCAAAAATTGCCACCAGCACATTGGCGCCGTTGACTTCCTTCTTGCCGCTGCCGGTGGACTGTACGTGCATGATGGCGCGCTGAATCACGCGCTGGAAACCCAGCGTGGGCTGTGTGTCCACTTCGTCGCTACCGGCGACCTGCGGCGTGTTGTCCTTGATGAAGTTGGCAAGGGACTTGCGCAAATCGTCAATATTGGCCGAACAGGCCCGCAACACTTCAGCGGCACTGGGGTTGTCCAGCAAGGCCAGCAACAGGTGTTCAACGGTGATGAACTCGTGGCGCTGCTGGCGAGCCTCGACAAAGGCCATGTGCAAGCTGACTTCTAATTCCTGGGCAATCATAGATTTTCCTTTCGGCTTGCGGGGAATGAATTTAGGGACTCGTGAAGGCAATATTGTCCGGTTTTGCGATTATTCAATGGGTTCGCAAACACACTGCAGTGGATGACCGTTTTTGCGGGACGCCTCGGTCACCTGATCGACTTTGGTGGCCGCCACATCCTTGGTGAACACGCCGCAGATGCCGCGCCCGTCCAGATGAATCTTGAGCATGATCTGCGTGGCCGTTTCCCGGTCCTTGTTGAAAAATTCCTGAATCACCACCACGACAAACTCCATCGGCGTGTAGTCATCGTTGAGCAGCACGACCTGGTACATCTGCGGTGGCTTGGTTTTTTGCGGAAGGCGCTCCAACACGACCGACTCATTGCCGTTGTCGTTGGGTTTGGCTGCGGGAACCTGCGGTCTGAGCGGAATTTTGGGAATTTTGGTTGCCATAAGAATCATTCTAGCGAGCGATGGAATTTTATGCGCTGAACATGGAAATTGGTGGCTGGCGCACGACAGGCCAGCACGCCATCAAAAAACCGCCTCGGAATCACTTCCCGGCGGCCTGCAGGACACATTAGCCCAGCCTCATGCAGATATAGCCGCCAATGAATTGGCGGCGTTGACGGTGATTTTGTGGCCCTGAGCGGGCACCTTGACATGGGTGGGAGCCGCTAAATTCCAGCCCCCAATTCTGCGCGAATTATTTTGCGCATGGCTGTCAACGGCTGGCGGGTGCGCTTCGTTACGATAACACTTCCGAACAATTCGGAATATTTTCCAAACCCCAATTACCAGGAATTCAAAATGAACAAAGTCCTCGCCGCCCTGATCGCTGGTTTCTTCGCTGTTGGCGTTTACGCTCAATCACCTGCAGCGCCTGCAGCCGCAGCCAGCGCTGCAGCACCAGCCACTTCCGCTTCTGCTCCAAAGGCAAAAGTCAAGGCAGCAGCCATGACCAAGGAAGAGCACGCCGCCGCTGCCGCCGCCAAGAAAGAAAAGGCTCAAGCCGATAAAAAGGCTAAAGTCGAAGCCGCTGCTGCTAAGAAAGCAGAAGCAGAAGCCGCCAAGAAAGCCAAGGCTGAAGCCGCCGCCGCCAAGAAAACCGAAGCCGCTGCTGCTAAAAAAGCCAAGGTAGAAGCTGCTGCCACCAAGAAAGCTGAAGCCGCTTCCGCCCCCAAGAAAGCCGCTGCTGCTTCCGCAGCCTCTGCCGCCAAGTAATTCCTGGTGACTTAGGTCAAAATGCCCGCCTTGTGCGGGCTTTTTTTATGGGCGTTTTATGCTGAACAGTCAATCTCAATCCGTCAGTTTTGCACACTGGGCGCTTGGCGCGGCGTTTAAAAGCCTGCTGATGCCAGCGCTGGCCACCGTTCTGCTGGCGTCGCCCGGCTGGGCGCAGGAAGCGCCGCAACTGAACCTGCCGCACACGAAACTGTCTGCGGGTATCCATGTGATTGATGCGCAGGTCGCGCTCACGCCCGAGCAGCGCCAGATCGGCCTGATGCTGCGCAAGGACATGCCCCAGCACGAGGGCATGATTTTTGTCTTCGAGCGCCCCGCCCAGCAGTGCTTCTGGATGAAAAACACCCTGCTGCCGCTGACAGCGGCTTTTGTCGCCGATGACGGCACCATCGTCAACCTCGCCGACATGAAACCCCAGACCACCGACACGCACTGCTCGGACAAGCCCGTGCGCTACGTGCTGGAAATGAACAAAGGCTGGTTTGCCAAAAAAGGCATCAAGGCGGGTAGCAAGCTGGGCGGCGCGCCATTTGAAGCTCCGCGCTGAACTCCTCACAAGCTCATGCCATAAAAAAGCCGACGTGATGTCGGCTTTTTCGTTCAAGCCGCCGCGAGGGCGGTCAAGGCTCAGGCGAAGTTGGCTTCGGCAAATTCCCAGTTCACCAGGTTCGACAGGAAAGTTTCCACGAACTTCGGACGCATGTTGCGGTAGTCGATGTAATAGGCGTGTTCCCACACGTCCACGGTCAGCAGCGCCTTGTCGGCGGTGGTCAGCGGCGTGCCTGCGGCGCCGGTGTTGACGATATCGACGCTGCCGTCAGCCTTTTTGACCAGCCACGTCCAGCCCGAGCCGAAGTTGCCGACGGCAGACTTGACAAACGCTTCCTTGAACGCGGCGTAGGAGCCGAATTTGGCGTTGATGGCCTCAAGCAGCGCGCCGCTCGGCTCGCCGCCGCCAGCGGGCTTGAGGCAGTTCCAGAAAAAGGTGTGATTCCAGATCTGGGCGGCGTTGTTGTAGATGCCGCCGCTGGACTTTTTGATGATCTCTTCGAGCGTCAGGGACTCGAATTCGGTGCCTTTTTGCAGGTTGTTCAGGTTCACCACGTAGGCATTGTGGTGCTTCCCGTGGTGGTATTCCAGCGTTTCCTGGCTGTATTCCTTGCCCAGTGCATCGATTGCAAACGGCAGCGGTGGGAGCGTGTGTTCCATGATTTTTCCTCTTCTTGGTGGTTGATGAGATGCCCTTTGACATTCCACGGTCATTGTAAAAACTAAATCAATCGCGGGTGTGACACCGTTAAATCGACCTGTCCGTCCGCAAGGGTAGCGCGCACCGGCTGGCCGATGTGCGTTTTGCTGGCGGCAGTGATGGGCTGGCCGTGCATATCTGAAAGCCACGCGTAGCCGCGCTGCAATGTCAGCCGTGGGTCCAGCAATTCAAGGCGCAACTGGGCGCGTTCAAGCTGCTGGCGACTGCGCTGCAGACTGGCGGCCACGTCTTTCGGGAAATCCGTTTCCAGCGACTGCAGTTTGACCTGTTCGGCGCGTAAGGCCGAGCGTGTGGCGTGGCTCAGTCTCTGCGTCAAACCAGCCAGATGCGCCTGCTGGCGCGTCACCAGATGCGACGGGCGGCTGACACGCGACGCTGCCCAGTCCAGCCGCTGGCTGTGCGACTGCATCTGGCGCTCCACGCCGTTTTTTAAACGCAAAAAAGTCTGTTCCAGACCGGCCAGCCAGTTGGCTTGCGGCTGGGCGCACAGCTCGGCGGCAGCGGTTGGCGTGGGCGCACGCACATCGGCGCAAAAGTCGGCGATGGTGAAATCGGTTTCGTGGCCGACGCCGCTGACCACCGGCACGGGCGAGGCGACGATTGTTCGGGCCAATTGCTCATCATTAAAAGCCCATAAATCTTCCATCGCGCCGCCGCCGCGCACCAGTAGCAGCACCTCGACCTTGTCCGCTTCGCGCCGCTGGTACGCCGTGCGCAGCGCCTGGCACAGTTCGCCGGCGGCTTGCGCGCCCTGCACGCTGGCCGGGTAAATCACCACCGGAATGTGCGGTGCGCGCCGCTGCAGCGCCGTCATCACATCACGCAGCGCTGCCGCCCCCAGCGACGTGACCACGCCAATCGCGGCGGGAAGCGGCGGTAAGGGCCGCTTGCGGGCAGCGTCAAACAGCCCATCGGCCTCCAAACTGGCTTTGAGCTGCAAAAACTGCTCGAACCAATTGCCCTGCCCGGCCTGCTGCATGGATTCGACCACCAGTTGCAACTCGCCGCGCGGTTCGTACACGCCCAGACGCCCGCGCACTTCCACCAACTGCCCGTCGCGCGGCGAAAAATCCAGCATGCTGGCAGCGCGGCGGAACATCGCGCAGCGAATTTGCCCCTGCGCGTCCTTGAGCGAAAAATAACAGTGCCCGCTCGCCGCCTGCGAAAAGCCGCTCAGCTCGCCCTGCACCGACACGGGATTAAAACGCGCCTCCAGACTGTCGGCAATGGCGCGCAGCAGCGAACCGACGGGCCAAATTTTCGGCGTGGCGGATAAATTGAAATAAGCCATTGATTTTTAATAACTTATGGTTGTGCTTAAATTTTAATCATTGTGTCGAAATCACCCGCTGGCGCGGCCTGCCGGGCGGTGGACCCCGACTTACCCACAACGTTATCCACAGTTTTTGTGGGCAACGCCGGGCGCAGCGGCTGCCTTACAACAGGCCTGCGCCGCGCCCCAAGCCACGCTAAGCCATAATCCAGCACCCCATCATTTCTGTCTGGAGACGTGCATTGTTTTCGATCATACAAGCCGCAGGCTGGCCGATCTGGCCCCTGGTTGCCTGCTCCATCGCCGCCCTGGCGCTGATCATCGAGCGGTTTTCAAGCCTGAAAATCCCCAAAGTTGCCCCGCCCCAGCTGCTCGATGAAGCCATCATCGTCTCACGCGACGGCGTGCCGCCGCCTGATATCGTGTCCCAGCTGGAGCAGAACTCGCTGCTCGGCGAAGTGCTCGCCAGCGGCTTGAACGCACTGGGCACCAACCCGCGCATCAGCGAAGACGACCTGCGTTCCATTCTTGAAGGCGCTGGCCGCCAAGCCGCGCACAAACTCGAACGCTATCTGGCCGCGCTGGCCACGATTGCCTCGGCTGCGCCCTTGCTGGGGCTGCTGGGCACGGTGATCGGCATGATCGAGATTTTCGGCTCGCAAACGGGCGGCAGCAATTCGGTGGGCGGCAACCCGGCGCAGCTGGCGCACGGCATTTCCATCGCGCTGTACAACACCGCTTTTGGCCTGATGGTGGCCATTCCGTCCTTGATTTTCTGGCGCTACTTCCGCGCACGGGTCGATGGCTACCTGCTGACGATGGAACTGGCCGCCGAGCGCTTTGTGCGCCACCTCAACACGCTGCGCAAATAAATGAACTTTCGCCCTCACCCGCACGATGAGCCGGAGATCAACCTGATCCCGTTCATTGACGTGCTGCTTGTCATCCTGATCTTTTTGATGCTCTCGACGACGTACAGCAAGTTCACCGAGCTGCAGGTCAACCTGCCCGCCGCCGACGCCGAGCGCCAGCGCGACTATCCCAAGGAAGTCATCGTGGCCGTCAGCAACGATGGCCGCTACATGATCAACAAGGTGCTGGTCGAAGGCCGGAGCATCGAAGCCCTGGGCGCGGCGCTGGCCGCTGCGGCCAAGGCGGGCAAAGACAGCGTGATCATCATCAGCGCCGACGCCAGCGCCACGCACCAGTCCGTCATCACCGTGATGGAGGCGGCTCGCCGTCAGGGCT
>CAIYKK010000576.1 GCA_903926695.1 uncultured Burkholderiales bacterium | reverse complement strand
GATCTGCTTGTAGGTTAGATTGCGCGATTCGGTGTTCAGAATCGAATAATCGTTGCCACGGCGCAGTTCAATCGTCACCTCGCCGGTGATGGCGCTGGCGACCCAGCGCTGGGCCGTTTCGCGCAGCATGATGGCTTGCGAGTCGAACCAGCGGCCTTGGTACAACAGGCGCCCGAGGCGGCGGCCGCTGTCGCGGTACTGCTCGATGGTGTCTTCGTTGTGGATGCCGGTGACCAGGCGCTCGTAGGCGATGAACAGCAGCGCCAGACCGGGCGCTTCGTAAATGCCCCGGCTCTTGGCTTCGATGATGCGGTTTTCGATCTGGTCGCTCATGCCCAGGCCGTGGCGTCCGCCGATGCGATTCGCTTCGAGGATGAGTTCGACCGGGTCGGTGTACTCGACGCCGTTCAGGGCGACCGGGCGGCCTTCTTCAAAACGCACGCTGACTTCTTCGCGCTTGACTTCGACTTCGTCTTTCCAGAACGCCACGCCCATGATGGGGTTGACGATCTTCATGCCGCTGTTCAGGAACTCAAGATCCTTGGCTTCGTGCGTCGCGCCGAGCATGTTCGAGTCGGTCGAATAGGCTTTTTCGGCGCTCATTTTGTAGCCGAAACCGGCCTGCGTCATGAAGGCCGACATTTCGGCGCGCCCGCCCAGCTCGTCGATGAACAGCTGATCGAGCCAAGGCTTGTAGATTTTCAGCGACGGGTTGGTCAGCAGGCCGTAGCGGTAGAAGCGCTCGATGTCGTTGCCCTTGTAGGTGGAGCCGTCGCCCCAGATGTTCACGTCGTCTTCCTTCATGGCGGCGACGAGCATGGTGCCGGTCACGGCGCGGCCCCGCGGCGTGGTGTTGAAGTAGGTCACGCCTGCGGTGCTGATGTGGAAAGCGCCCGCCTGCAGCGCGGCAATGCCTTCGGCGGCGAGCTGGGCGCGGCAGTCGAGCAGGCGGGCTTGCGCAGCGCCGTATTCCATCGCCTTGCGCGGGATGTCGTCGTAATCAGGCTCGTCGGGCTGGCCGAGGTTGGCGGTGTAGGCGTAAGGGACGGCGCCCTTGAGCTTCATCCAGTGCAGCGCGGCGCTGGTGTCTAAGCCGCCGGAAAAGGCGATGCCGACTTTGTCGCCGACGGGGAGGTGTTGAAGAATCGTGGCCATGAGGTTTCCTTGTTGTTTCTGCGTGAGCGGGGCTGGCGTGAAGGACGCGAATTACGCGAAGTGGCAGATGTAGTGGTAAGCCTCGGTGACGCGAATGTCGAACTTTGAATTGCCCGGCACGCTGAAGGATTCGCCCGCCGAAGATTTCACCCATTCGTCGCTGCCTGCGAGCTTGTATTCGCAGGAACCGGCGACGCATTCCATGATTTCGGGCGCGCCGGTGTTGAAGGTCAGGCTGGCGGGCAGCACGACACCGACGGATTTTTTTGTGCCGTCGGCCAGCGTGAAGCCGTGGCTGACGCATTTGCCGTCAAAGTACACATTGGCCTGGGTCGTGATGCTCACGTTGTCGATTTTTTCGGTAGTCATGGGGCGAGTTGTAGAGAGGTAAAACGCTGCGTCCGGCAGGCGGGCAGATCAAGCCGGGATTTTAGGGCAGGCTGGAGAACTCAGCGTCAGTGGCGGTGGCGCCCAAAACCCCAACCCCAGCCCAGATTGAGCGACAGCCCGATGGGCGCGTAGTAGGGCGGGCTGTAATAGGCCGGGTACACGACGGGCGCCTGCAGCACAGGCTGCACATAAACCTGCTGCTGCGGCACCGGCGCGGGCTGGAAGTACGGCTGCTGGGGCTGGCCGGTCTGCGCTGGCGGGTAGCTTTGCGGCGCTGTCTGATAAGTCTGAACAGGCGGCGCGGAGGGCAGGGCGCCGATGGGCGTGACCTGCAGCCGCACATACAGGCCGGGATCGTTGGGCATCTGGGCGCTGTATTGCACGCCTTGGTATTCATAAATCACGTTGTAATAGCTGGCGCGGTTTTCGTAAAACGTCTGCGTGGTGCATCGCTGTACGTTTTGCACCTGGTTATTCGGCCCTTCAATCTGGTCGCCCAGGATGGCACCACCGAAGAGGCCGAGCATGGTGGCCGCCGCCCGCCCGCCGCCGTTGCCAATCGCATTGCCCGCCGCGCCGCCCGCAATCGCGCCCATCAGCGCACCCGCGCCGGACTTGGGTGCCTGCGTCACCACCGCTTCGTTGCTGCAGACCTGGCGCGGCACGGCAACCTGCTGCACGACCGGCGTGCTGGAAATCACCCGCGCCAGAATGTCCATCGCCGAGGCGGGCGTGCAGGCCAGCGCAACTGCAGCCGCCACTGAGCCAGTGAGTGTTTGGAGGAATGTGTTGGTCATGATGTGAACCTTTCTCGGCTCTTTGGCAGGGCTGAACCGCTGTGACCCGCCGCGCACCGCCTGTGACGTGCAGCGAACGGCTGAGTGGCCCTTAAAAACAAGCCTGATCTTAATAAATCAGACCCGTTTTAAGGTGCAAAGTTCGGTCAACCGAAGGTAAAGCCCGTCCGCTTGGCAGGCCGTGAAAATGCGCTGACGGAATGCCAGCGCAGGGCTTTTTCTCAAGCCCGTCAGCGTTTTTCCGCCCAAGCCGCCGCGTCAAAACCAACGGTGACTTCCGCGCCCCAGTCCACCACCGGGCGCTTGATGACGCTGGGGCTGGCCAGCATCAGCGCCTGGGCGCTGGCACTGTCCTGTACAGCCGCTTGGGTTGCCGCATCAAACTTGCGCCAGGTTGTGCCTTTGCGGTTGAGCAGTTTTTCCCAGCCGGGGACCAGCGCCCATTGCGCCAGTTGGTCGGCGGGAACGCCCTGCTTTTTGAAATCATGAAACGTGTACGCCTGACCGTTGTCAGTCAGCCAGGTACGGGCTTTTTTGACCGTGTCGCAGTTGGGAATGCCGTAAAGGGTAATCATGGCCGTTTGCTTCACAGCACCAGATTGGCGCTGGACAGGGTGGTGACGCCCGTGAGCGCAATGGCGAACTCGGCAGCGGCGTCGCCATCGGTGTTGCCGTAGAGGACATGCGCCACGTTGTCAAAATAAAGATCGCCCACGTTGGCAAAAGCGCCCGAGAAGGTGCCCCCAACCACAGGCGCCGAGAAAGCCTGGTTGCCCGTCAGCGCGGTATTGGCGTCCAGCGTCGAGAGGTCGATCTTGTCTTGGCCCCGAACGAAGTCGGTGATGACATCGCGCGTCGCGCTGGTGATGCCTGAGTCGGCCAGCGCGTTGAAGTCGAAGATGTCATTGCCCGCCCCGCCGGTGAGGTGATCGACACCCAGCCCGCCCGTCAGGATGTCGTTCCCGTCGCCACCGCTCAGGCTGTCATTGCCTGCACCGCCGTCCAGTGCGTCGTTGCCCGCGCCGCCGCTCAGGGCGTTGCTGGCTGTGCTGCCGGTGAGCTTGTCGGCGTAGGCGCTGCCGATGAGGTTTTCTGTATTGCGAAGGGTGTCGCTGCCCGAGCCGCCGGTGGCTTGCGCCGTTGTGACCGCCAAGCTGGCGGTGATGCCCGCCGTGGCGTATTGATACGAGACGGTGTCAATGCCCGCGCCGCCGTCCAGAACATTGTTGCCCGCGCCCGCGTAAAGCGTGTTGGCCAGCGTGTTGCCGGTCAGGTTCGCGGCTGCGGTGGTGTTGATGCGGGCGTTTTCGACGTTGGCGGTGAGCGCGTAGGCCGCGAGGGCGCTGTAAACGAGAT
>CAIYKK010000575.1 GCA_903926695.1 uncultured Burkholderiales bacterium | reverse complement strand
GCAAGACGATTTCGTAATGACGCATAAAATCTCCTTTTGGATGGATAAAAGCTGCCCCAGCGTCGTTGAGGGTGCAGCAAGGCGAAGCCTATGATTATAGCCCGGCCAGCGACGGCACCATAAAAAACGCCCTCCAATTTTCATTGAAGGGCGTTTTGAAGCGGCAGGGCAGCGGATTCAAGCCACCGGAATTTTCTCCCAGTGACAAGCCGGGCGCTTTAGCCTGCCAGTTGCTTCCAGGTGTCAATCACCGTGTCAGGGTTGAGCGAGATCGAGCCGATGCCCTCTTCCTTGAGCCACTGCGCAAAATCAGGATGGTCGCTCGGGCCCTGGCCGCAGATGCCGACATACTTGCCCTGACGCTTGCAGGCGGCAATTGCCAGACTCAACAGCGCCTTGACCGCCGGGTCGCGCTCGTCGAAATCTTTCGCCAGCACTTCCAGCCCCGAGTCGCGGTCCAGACCGAGCGTGAGCTGGGTCAAATCGTTCGAGCCAATCGAAAAGCCGTCGAAGTATTCGAGGAACTGGTCGGCCAGCACCGCGTTGCTTGGCACTTCGCACATCATGATCAGACGCAGACCGCCCTCGCCGCGCTTGAGGCCGTGCGCGGCCAGCAGCTCCGTCACCGCCTTGGCCTGGCCCAGTGTGCGCACAAACGGAATCATCACTTCCACATTGGTCAGCCCCATCTCGTTGCGTACGCGCTTGATGGCTTCGCATTCCATCGCAAAGGCTTCGCCGAACTCGGCGCTGATGTAGCGCGCCGCACCGCGAAAGCCCAGCATTGGATTTTCTTCTTCCGGCTCGTAGCGCGAGCCGCCGATGAGCTTGCGGTATTCGTTGGACTTGAAGTCGGACAGACGCACGATCACCGGCTTGGGCCAGAAAGCCGCGCCAATCGTCGCCACGCCTTCGGCCACTTTGTCCACATAAAACGCCCGTGGCGACGCATGGCCGCGCGCCACGCTCTCAACGGCTTTTTTCAGGTCCGAATCAATGTTCGGGTAGTCCAGAATCGCCTTGGGGTGTACGCCGATGTTGTTGTTGATGACAAACTCCAGCCGCGCCAGGCCCACGCCCTGATTGGGAATCTGGCAGAAATCAAACGCCAGTTGCGGGTTGCCCACGTTCATCATGATCTTGATGTCGATGGGCGGCATTTCCCCGCGCTGCACTTCGGTGACTTCGGTTTCCAGCAGGCCGTCGTAGATGTTGCCGGTGTCGCCTTCGGCGCAGCTCACGGTAACTAACATGCCATCCTTGAGCTTTTCAGTCGCATCGCCGCAGCCAACCACCGCCGGAATGCCCAGTTCGCGGGCAATGATGGCGGCGTGGCAGGTGCGTCCGCCGCGATTGGTGACGATGGCGCTGGCGCGTTTCATGACGGGCTCCCAGTTCGGGTCCGTCATGTCGGTGACCAGCACATCGCCCGGCTGCACGCGTTCCATGTCGGCCACGTCGTGGATCACGCGCACCGGACCGGCGCCGATCTTCTGGCCGATGGCGCGCCCGGAAACGAGCACCGTGCTGCTGCCCTTGAGCTTGAAGCGCTGCTGGACATCGGTCGATTTCTGTTGCGACTTGACGGTTTCAGGGCGCGCCTGCAGGATGTAGAGCTTGCCGTCGCGGCCATCCTTGCCCCACTCGATGTCCATCGGTCGGCCATAGTGTTCCTCAATCACCAGTGCATAGCGCGCCAACTGTTCCACCTCGGCGTCGGTGAGCGAATAGCGGTTGCGCAACTCAGTGGGCACAGCGGTGGTCTTGACCAACTTGCCGTCTGCGGCTTTCTCCTGGTCACTGGAG
>CAIYKK010000574.1 GCA_903926695.1 uncultured Burkholderiales bacterium | reverse complement strand
GTTTGGCCTTGTTCAGCTACGCCAGTGATCGTTACGCTGCCAGTGGCGGCATCGTTCAGATTGGCGACGGCGATTGTGGCGGCGCTACTAACGGCCTCAAAAGCGCCCAGCGCGTCGGTATAGCTGGCTTGCACGGAAATGGCTTTGCCCACATCGGCCTGCGTGAGCGTGTAGCTGGCAGTTTGCGCGCCAGTGATGGCGTGGCCGTCAGCGAGCCATTGGTAAGTGACGGTGCCCAGGCCGTCGGCGTCGGCCAGAGTGTTGTCGGCGGAAAGGATTTGGCCTTGTTCAGCCGTGCCGGTGATGGTGACACCGCCAGTGGCAGCATCGTTGACATTGGCGACGGCGGTCGTGGCGGCGCTGCGGACGCTTTCAATTGTGCCGCGACCATCGGTGTAGCTGGTTTGAACGGCAATGGCGTGCCCCACATCGACTTGGGACAAGGTGTAGCTGGTGCCCGTTGCGCCGCTGATGGCGCTGCCATCGCGCAGCCATTGGTAAGCGGGTGTGCCCACGCCATCGAGATCGGCGACGGAATTGATCAAACTCAGCACTTGATGTTGCTGTGCCAATCCGGTCACCGTCACGGAGCCAGTAGGGACATGGTTAAAACTCCCCGGCAAAACCATCAGGGCTTTAACCTCGGCACCGCTCAGAGAATAATTAAAAATCTTTACCTCGTCGATGGCACCATTGAGTGGATACCATTTGTCAGAGAATTTTCCAATGAATAAATCATTTTTATTAATGCTCGAATAATCCTGTGAAAAGCTGGTGTTGCTTTCAAGCAGAACGCCATCGGCATAAACCTTGGCAACATGATCTGAATTGGAAAAAGTGTAGGTAAATTGAACCCAGCGATTAACAGCCTGGTGAGGGGATTGGCCGCCGACGGTATTGCCGTTGGCATACCACTCAAAAGAAGCCAGGTCTGTTCTGGTTCCGCCATTTTCGGAGTAGGCCAGCAAGGCAAAGCCATTTTTGTCATGGCTTTTTGCAATGACGGATTGAAAACTGTCTGCGGAATAATTTCCCGAGCCATCCATGCCAAAATAGCTGGTCAAATTCAGCGCAAACGAAATGGTGAATTTATCCGTGAACTGAAGGCTCGCGCTGTTGGTAACATGGATAACGCCTGGTGACGCGTACCCGCCAAACATGGCCGCAGAGCCGTGGTAACTATCGGCAGTCGAAGCGACGCTGCCTTCAATCACCCCATCATTGCCGTTGCCCGAACTGTCTTTGCCGATGTTCGTCCAATCGTCAAATGAATAATAAGCCACCAGACCGTCGTTCGGGGTGTTTGCGGTAACGAGGTCGTTGGTGGATGTTGTCATGATGTTCTTCCTTGGGTAAGAATCTACCGGTTTTATAGACTGGGTCTATGGAGACGGCAATGCGATTGCGCGTGAGGCTTGGCCGCCGGTATCGGCCGTGCTGGCGTTGCTGCTGATGGTCTTGGCGTAAACCGCTGATCAACGAGCAGAGGTGAAATTTTGATAAAAGCGAATTTTCAAGTTCATTTTGCGAATTCCATTGTGATTTAAAATAATTGAATAAAACTAATTAAATTGAAAAAAATGATAATTCGGCAAAAAACTTGTTTGAATTTTTGTTGGGTTATTGTGGGAGATTATTTTACCATTATAAATAATATTTAATTGGAATGCCTCATTCTGTGATGCTTGCTGCTGGAGCCTTTTGAGGACGATCTGGGGCGCTTGACAAGGGTTTTTCAGCTTGCGCGACAATGCGGCCTGATATGGAAAACTTCACTACCCTGGACGACTGGCTGGCGCACTGCGAGCGCCTGCACCCCAAAACCATCGACATGGGCCTGGAGCGTGTGCGCGCCGTGGCCCAGCGCATGGGCCTGACGTTTGACTGCCCGGTCATCACCGTGGCGGGCACCAACGGCAAAGGCTCGACCTGCGCCATGCTCGAAGCGATCTTGCTGCAGGCGGGCTACCGCACCGGCGTCTATACCTCGCCGCATCTGGTGCATTTCGAGGAGCGCTGCCGGGTGCGCGGCGACATCGCCAGCGCGGCTGATTTGGTGCCGCACTTCGCCCGCGTCGAGTGCGCCCGCACCCAGAACGGCGAGGACATCTCGCTGAGCTATTTCGAGTTCAGCACGCTGGCCATCCTGCAGCTGCTGGCCGACGCCAAGCTGGACGTGGTGATTCTGGAAGTGGGCCTGGGCGGGCGGCTGGACGCCGTCAACATCCTGGATGCCGATTGCGCCATCATCACCAGCATCGACCTCGATCACATGGAGCTGCTGGGCAACGACCGCGACACCATTGGCCGCGAAAAAGCGGGCATCATGCGCGCCGGAAAGCCGGTCATCGTGAGCGACCCGGTGCCGCCGCAAAGCGTGCTGGACCACGCCGCCGCCCTCGGCGCAGACCTGTGGCGCTTTGGGCAAGATTTCAATTTTTCGGGCGACCCGCAGCAGTGGGGCTGGGCCGGGCGCGGGCGGCGTTATGCCGGGCTGGCGTATCCGGCACTGCGCGGCGCGAACCAATTGGTCAACGCCTCCGGCGTGCTGGCGGCGCTGACGGCGCTGCGCGGCCAGCTGCCGATCACCGCGCAGGCGGTGCGCGTGGGCCTGTCGCTGGTCGAGCTGCCGGGGCGTTTCCAGATCATTCCGGGCCAGCCGACGCTGGTGCTGGATGTGGCGCACAACCCGCATTCGGTGGCCGCGCTCACCGAAAATCTGGACGCGATGGGCTTTTATCCCTGCACCCACGCCGTGTTCGGCGCGATGGCTGATAAAGATGTTGCGCCCATGCTGGCGCGCATCGGGCCGCTGGTCGATAAGTGGTATTTCACCGATTTGCCGACTGCGCGGGCGGCCAGCGGCGAGGCGCTGCGCAGCCAGTGGCAGGCGCTCAACCGCCGCCCGGACGCCGTCGCCACTGCTTACAAAACTCCCGAAGCGGCCCTGGCGGCAGCGGTCAAGGGCGCGGACCCCGCTGATAGAATCGTTGTATTCGGCTCGTTTTACACGGTGGGCGGCATTTTAAAAGACGGTACACCGCGTCTTTCGGCCCCACATTTTTCCGCTTGAGGTTGAATCAACCGGACCAGCTTCATGCGCCAGCGCTTTAGCCCTCAACGGATTTCCCAACACATCATGGCGTTTTTCAAGTTCCGCCGGAGCGAAGCAAGCTCCGCACCTGTTTCCGTTTCCGTCCCGGTGGAAAGCGTGGAAGTCGTGCGCAAGCGGGCGCGGCACCGCCTGATGGGCGCGACGGTGCTGGTGGCGCTGGGCGTGGTGGGTTTTCCGATGCTGTTTGACACCCAGCCCCGGCCAGTGCCGGTCGATATTCCGATTGAAATCCCCAGCAAAAACAGCGTCAGGCCGCTGGCTGCTTCAGGCTTGGCTGACAAAATCAAAGGCGCGGCCAGCCCGGCCTTCAAAGTAGAAACGGCTGCGCTCAACGAGTCCGCCGACCCGGCAGTTGCGGCGGCGCCCGCACCCGCACCCAAAAAAGACACCAGGCCGGAACAAAAAGCCCAGGCCAAGCCCACCGTCCCCGCTACCCCTGCGCCCAAGCCGGAAGCCAAACCGCTGCGCAAGCCCGACGAGGCCAACGCGAGCGCTGGCGCCGCGCCGCCCAAGCCCGCCGCCGCAGAGGTCAAAGGCCGCATCGTCGTGCAGGTCGGCGCTTTTTCGGACGCGACCAAAGCCGATGAAGTGCGCGCCAAGCTCGAAAAAGCCGGGCTTAAAACCTACACCCAGATCACCGAAACCAAAGACGGCCAGCGCATCCGCGTGCGCGTCGGGCCTTTTTCCAGCAAGGCCGACGCCGAAAAAGCGGGCGGCAAAATCAAGGCGCTGGATTTGCCTGCTGTAGTCCTCACACTCTGAGCGCGGCCCTCGGGCGGGCGGCACAACCCATTCACTTAACGATTGAACTTACCTTGAGAAAGCAACACATCATGATCGGAACGCCATGTGCGGCATAGTCGGCATCGTCAGCAAAGCCCCCGTCAACCAGCTGATCTATGACGGATTGCTGCTGCTGCAGCACCGGGGTCAGGATGCCGCTGGCATCGTCACCCAGCAGGGGCGCAAGTTTTACATGCACAAGGCCAAGGGCATGGTGCGCGACGTGTTTCGCACGCGCAACATGCGCGCCCTGCCGGGCAATGTCGGCCTGGGCCAGGTGCGCTACCCGACGGCGGGCAACGCCCACAGCGAAGACGAGGCCCAGCCGTTTTACGTCAACGCGCCGTTTGGCCTGGTCTTGTCGCACAACGGCAACCTGACCAATGCCGCCGAGTTGAAAGCCGAGCTGTTTACCACCGACCACCGCCACATCAACACCGACAGCGACTCCGAAGTGCTGCTCAACGTGCTGGCCCACGAGCTGGAAAAAACCACTCGTGGCTTGCCGCTGACGCCCGCCGACGTGTTTGCCGCCGTGCGCGGCGTACACAAGCGCGTCAAGGGCTCTTACGCCGTGGTGGCGCTGATTGCGGGACATGGCCTGCTGGCGTTCCGTGATCCGTTCGGCATCCGGCCGCTGTGCATGGGCCACGGCCAGAACGAAGGCAGCGCCAGCGTGATGGTGGCCAGCGAATCGGTGGCACTCGAAGGCACCGGCTACCAGTTCGAGCGCGACATTGCGCCGGGCGAAGCCGTGTTTGTCGATCTGGACGGCAAGGTTCACGCCGAGCAGTGCGCCGAAAATCCCCAGCTCATGCCCTGCATTTTTGAGTTCGTCTATCTGGCGCGGCCCGACTCGGTGATGGACGGCATTTCCGTCTATCAGGCGCGGCTCAATCTGGGCGAAACGCTGGCCAAGCGCGTCATTTCCACGGTGCCGCCGAACGAAATCGACGTCATCATCCCGATTCCCGAGTCCAGCCGCCCGAGCGCCACGCAGCTGGCGCATTTGCTCGGCATTCCCTACCGCGAAGGCTTTGTCAAAAACCGCTATGTCGGCCGCACCTTCATCATGCCGGGCCAGGGCGTGCGCAAAAAATCGGTACGCCAAAAGCTCAACGTGATCGCCAGCGAGTTCAAGGGCCGCAATGTGCTGCTGGTCGATGACTCCATCGTGCGCGGCACCACCAGCCGCGAGATCGTGCAGATGGCGCGCGACGCCGGTGCGCGCAAGGTGTATATGGCCAGCGCCGCGCCGCCGGTGCGCTTTCCCAACGTCTATGGCATTG
>CAIYKK010000573.1 GCA_903926695.1 uncultured Burkholderiales bacterium | reverse complement strand
GGCTTTGTTGAACACAAACCGGCGCGCCCCGGCGAAGCGGCCCATGTCCCGCGCCTGCCCGCCGGTGGGCATGAGTTCAAACTTGAAGGCCTGGAGGCGCTGCATGCTGGGATTTTAATCAGCGATTTACTTATCAGCACCCGTACAGAACCTGCGGTGTCCACGCGCTGCATCCCCGCCCTGAAGGACGGGGCTTTTCGCGGAAGAAGGGTAAATTACTGTAACGCACGACGGGCGCGAGAAATTCAGCAATTCAGGGGAGAACAGGCGCAGACCGCGACTGGTCACAGGCACAATCAGGCCATATCAGGAGTAGGGGCATGGGCGGAAAACGAATATTTATTAGTTACAAACGAAACACCGAATTTGACCAGCCGCTGGCGCAGCGGGTGCATGCCGCACTGGCCGAGCAGGGGCATCAGGTGTTCATCGACCAGGGCATGTCGGTCGGGGAGAACTGGGTCAAGCGCATTCAGGCCGAAGTGGCGGCGGCAGACTTTCTGGTGCTGTTTTTGTCCGAACACTCGGTGCAGAGCCAGATGGTGGCGGAAGAGGTGCGCATGGCCGTCGAGCAGCGCCAGCGCAGCGGCTGCCAGCCGACCATCTTGCCGGTGCGGGTGATGTTTGAGGGCGCCTTGCCCTACGACCTAGGCGCGTAGCTCAACCGCATCAATTACGCGCTGTGGCGCAGCGCCGCCGATGACGAGCGCGTCCTAGCCGAGTTGCAGCGCGCCATGACGGGCGAGGCGGCGCTGCCCACGCCTCACCTGAGCGGCGCGGGCCTGGGCGGCGATGTGCCTCTGGCCGCCGCCAATCCCCGCGCTCCGCTCGAAGCCCCCGAGGGCACGATTGCGCCCGAGTCGCCGCACTACGTTCAACGCCTTGCCGACGGCGTGGCCGAAGACGAGCAGCAGCACGCCGGTTACACGCTGACCATTCAGGCCGGGCGGCAAATGGGCAAAAGCTCGCTGCTGGGCCGCGTGATGCAACGGGCGCAGCAAGCGGGCAAACAGGTGGCGTTCATCGACTTTCAGTCGTTTGGCGCGGCGGAGATGGCCGACCCGAGCGCGCTGTATTACCAGTTTTGCTACCTGATCGAGGATGAACTGGGCTTGCCGCCAGAACTGGACAAGCACTGGAACGCCCCGCTGCCGCCGGTGCAAAAAGCCACCCGTTTCATGGAGCGGCGCATTCTGCCCGCCTGCAAGCCGGGCGGCCTGCTGGCGCTGGACGAGGCCGATTCGCTGCTGGACACCGCCATCAACCAGGATTTTTTTGGCATGCTGCGCTCCTGGCACAACCTGCGCGCCATGCGCCCGGCTGTCTGGGGACCGTTTGCGCTGGCGCAGGTGATTTCCACCGAGCCGCACATGCTGATCGACAACCTGAGCCAGTCGCCGTTCAACGTCGGCACCAATTTGCGGCTGGAAGACTTCACCTCGGCCGAAGCGGCGCGGATCAACACCAGCCACGGCAGCCCGCTGAGCGCCGCCGAACAGGCTACGCTGCATCAGCTGCTCGACGGCCATCCCTATCTGACGCGCAAGGCGTATTACCTGCTGAGCAAGCGCCGCTACACCCTGGCCGAACTGCTCAAAGAAGCCGACTCCGAAACCGGCCCCTTTGGCGATCACCTGCGCGCGCTGCTGGCGCGGCTGCACACCCGGCCCGATCTGCCCGCCGCCATGCGCCAAGCCCTGCGCGCCGGCATGGCCGACACCGCCCCGCGCCACCGGCTGATTGCAGGCGGTCTGCTCAAAGAATCGGGCGGGCGGCTGGTGCCGCGTAACCAGCTTTACGGCGCTTACCTGAGCCGCGTGCTTTAAAAAAATCGCCCCATGAGCACCGCCCCCGCCTTCCGCTACATCACCGGCGGCACCTTGCCACCCGACAGCGCCAGCTACGTTACCCGCCCCTGCGATGCCGAGCTGCTCGCGCTATGCCGCCGGGGCGAGTTTGGCTACGTGCTCAGTTCACGCCAGATGGGCAAGTCCAGCCTGATGGCGCGCACCGTGGCCGCCTTGCAGGCCGATGAGCAGACCACCGTGGCCACCATCGACCTGACCGCCATCGGCAGCCAGCAGGTCGAGGCTGAAAGCTGGTTCTTGGGTGTACTGACCGAGATCGACTCGGCCTGCATGCCGCAGACTGATTTGTTCAGCTGGTGGGACGCGCACAAGCCGCTGCCGCTGGCCCAGCGGCTGTGGCGCTACATCACCGACGTGCTGCTGCCCGAGGTGCCGGGGCGCATTGTGGTTTTTGTCGATGAGATCGACTCCACCCTGGGGCTCGAATTCACTGACGACTTTTTTGCTCTGATCCGCGCCCTGCACAACCAGCGTGCGCAACAGTCGGAATTTGGGCGCCTGTCGTTTGTGCTACTGGGCGTTGCCACACCGGCCGAGCTGATCCGCGACTCCAGCCGCACGCCCTTCAATATCGGCCAGCGGGTGGAAGTGACCGATTTCCATCTGGTCGAAGCCCGCCCACTGCTGGCGGGCCTGCCCGCGCAGGCCAGCGCGCAATTGCTGGACAGAGTGCTGCGCTGGACGGGCGGCCAGCCCTATCTGACACAAAAACTCTGCGCCCTGCTCAGCGCCCAGGGCGTGAGCGACGTGCAGGAGGTGTCCGCTTTGGTCAAGCGCGAGCTGTTGAGCGAAAAAGGGCGCGGTGATCCGCACTTCCAGTTTGTCAACGACTACCTGCTCAAGACGCCCGAGCCGCAGCGCACCGAGCTGCTCGATACCTGCGCCGATGTGCTGTCCGGCAAGGTGGTTCCGTGTCAGGATGCCTCGCAAGTGCATAACCGGCTGCGTCTGGCCGGGCTGATGCGGCGCACAAACGGGTGTCTGCAATACCGCAACGACCTGTACCGTGGCCTGTTTGGCAGGCGATGGGTGCGGCGGCATCAGCATAAGCAGCCCTTCTGGACCAAGGCGAACAAGCTGCTCGCGCTGGTGGCGGTGCTGGTCGCTGCGCTTATGTTCGGGCTGTACCAGCGGGCAGAGCAGGCCACCCGCCAAGCCCTGTCCTTTGCCCGCGATGCCACGGCCCAGCGGGTGCTCAGCGACGCCAACGACTTGTTTGGCGGCGGGGGCAATCGCCCCAGCACGGCGATTCAGTCGCTTCTGATGACGATGGCCGGGCACCGCATTGCCCAAGGTTCGGCAACGCCCTATGTGCAAACCGCAGGCTACGCCGCCGTGCAGCGCGAGGCGGCCCGTTCCGCCCCATTGCTGTGGCTGCGCGAAAACCAAGCCTCTATCACCGCTGTGGCCTTCAGTCCCGATGGTGCGTACATCGTTTCGGGCAGTGGCGACCAGACCTTGCGGCTGTGGGATGCCAAGACCGGCAGCTTTATCAGCCAGCCGCTGGCCGGGCATAGCAGCGGGGTCACCAGCGTCGCCTTCAGCCCCGATGGCGCGCGCATCGTCTCGGGCAGCAGTGACAACACCTTGCGTCTGTGGGACGCCAAAACCGGCAGCGCTATCGGCCAGCCGCTGGCCGGGCATGCCAGTGGCGTCACCAGCGTAGCCTTCAGCCCCGATGGCATGCGCATCGTCTCGGGCAGCCTGGACGACACCTTGCGGCTGTGGGATGCCAGAACCGGCAGACCCATCAGCCAGCCGCTGGCCGGGCATACCAGTGGCGTCACCAGCGTGGCTTTCAGCCCGGATGGCTCGCGCATCATCTCGGGCAGCCATGACAAGACTGTGCGGCTGTGGGATGCCAGGACTGGCAGCCCCATCGGCCAGCCGCTGACCGGGCATACCAGCGGGGTCACCAGCGTGGCCTTCAGCCCCGATGGGATGCGCATCGTCTCGGGCAGCGGTTCCATATTCGGTGACAACACGCTGCGGCTGTGGGACGCCAGAACCGGCAATCCCATCGGTCAGCCGCTGGCCGGGCATACCGATGCGGTGATCAGCGTGGATTTCAGCTCCGATGGCACGCGTATCGTTTCGGGCAGCAATGACAAGACCTTGCGGCTGTGGGACGCCAGGACGGGTAACCCCATTGGTCAGCCGCTGGCTGGGCATGCCAGCGGGGTCACCAGCGTGGCCTTCAGCCCTGATGGCGTGCATATTGTCTCTGGCAGCGAGGACAAGACCTTGCGGTTGTGGAACGCCAGGACCGGCCACTTCATCAGCCAGCCTCTGGCCGGGCACACCGGTTGGGTCAACAGCATAACCTTCAGCCCTGATGGAACGCGCATCGTTTCGGGCAGCGGTTCCATCTTCGTTGACAACACGTTGCGGCTGTGGGACGCCAGGACCGGAAGCGCCATCGGCCAGCCTCTGGCGGGGCATACCGAGTCGGTCAGGAGCGTGGCCTACAGCCCTGACGGCACGCGCATCGTTTCGGGCAGCGAGGACAAGACCTTGCGGCTGTGGGACGCCAGGAACGGCAACCCCATCGGCGCGCCGCTCCTTGGGCATACCGGTTGGGTCACCAGCGTGGCCTTCAGCCCCGACAGCAGGCGCATTGTCTCGGGTGGCAATGACAAGACTTTGCGGCTGTGGGACGCGAGAAACGGCCTCCCTATCGGCCAGCCATTCCTTGGGCATACCAGTGGGGTCACCAGCGTGGCTTACAGCGCTGATGGCACGCGCATTGTCTCTGGCAGCAATGACAAGACTTTGCGGCTGTGGGACGCCAGGACCGGTCGCCCTGTCGGTCAGCCGTTCCTCGGGCACACCAGTTGGGTCACCAGCGTGGCTTTCAGTCCCGATAGCACGCGCATTGTCTCGGGCAGCGAGGACAACACGCTACGGCTGTGGGACGCTAGAAGCGGCAGCCCCATCGGCCAGCCGTTCCTCGGGCATACCAGCTGGGTCACCAGTGTGGCGTTCAGCCCCGATGGCGCACGCATCGTCTCGGGCAGCAATGACAAGACCTTGCGGCTGTGGAATGCGCGGACTGGCAGCCTCATCGGCCAGCCGTTTTTGCGGCATACCAGTTCGGTCAATAGCGTGGTCTTTAGCCCCGATGGCACGCATATTGTTTCGGGCAGCAATGACAAGACCTTGCGGCTGTGGCTGGTGCCGGAAGGCTGGATTGATGCCCTTTGCAGCAAACTCCCGCGCAACATGAGCCGCAAGGAGTGGCACGAGTGGGTGTCGCCGGACATTGCGTACATCGAGCAATGCCCCGGCAAGCCCATCCCGGTGGAGTAAATAGCCGCTTTTTTAGGTAAGTCAGTCATAACTCGGTCCCGAACGGTTTGTGAGTAAGACCGCTCTGGATTCAGAGTTCCAGACCATCCGCAAGCTTTAGATTTGTTTCCCCGCCCCGGTAAATCCATCGCGCTTGAGCTGATCATCTCCACAATCAGGACACAGATGATTCGCGCTTGCCCTTGAACAGCGAGCCAGTCTTCTCCTGAATGTCGTTCTTCCACTGGCTGACCTGGACCGGTGTACGCCAAACTCCTGACCGATCTCGTTGATCGTCCAGACCCCTCGCAAGGCCTCCAGTCCCACCTTCGCCTTGAACTCCGGCGGGTGAACTTTGCGCTTTTTCGTTTCACTCATGATTGGCCCCATTTCTTCAACAGTGTCTTGCTTAAACTGGTGTCTGGAATATGGGGTCCACTTTAGTCACTCTAGAAAAGCCCGCGATGGGTCGCAAAACTTACCGCTTGCGCACGCGTGCGCACATTGAGCTTGCGGTAGATGTTCTTGATATGTGTGTTGACTGTCTGCCCGCTGATCAGCAGGCGCGAGCCAATTTCCGTGCTCGTATAGCCTGACGCTACCAGTTTGAGAACTTCCTTCTCTCGTTCGGAGAGCTTGTCCTTGCTACGTGCTTCCTGCGTCACCTGCTCGACCAGTTGGACATGCTCAAACCGGTTGAGCAGGCGCCGGGCCAGGTTGGGCGTGATGGACGCCCCGCCATTGACCACCTGCAGCACCGCTTGCGGAAAACTGCCGAACCAGGAATTTTTCACCAGATAGCCGGTGGCGCCGAGTTCAAAGGCGTGCAGGGCATGCTGCTCGTCTTCCATCGCCGAAATCACCACTGCCTCAGCCAGAGGGCGCACGGTTTTCATGTATTCGATCAGGTCAAAGCCGGTACCGTCGCCCAGGTTCAGGTCCACCAGCATGACATCAAACTCATTCTGGCCGATGAGCCGCCGCCCTTCGCGCAGGCTGCTGGCCTGGCCCAGCAAGTTGATCCGCATATCGGCCAGCAGCTCGTGGGCAATGACACGGCTCATGTGAGGGTCATCATCAATCAGCAGAACCCGGACAGGGTGATCTGGCTGGCCGGTCAAAAAACCCGGCCACAAAGGCGGCAGTCCGCCGTGCGGCGCCAGATGCTGATTGACGGCCGGCGAGCCTGGTTTGATTGAAAAATTTGACTCGACATCAGACTCACTATGGCTTTCCATGCTTCACCTCTGCAGTTTTAACTATTTCCTGTAACTGGTTTTATCGTGTATTTTTTATTTGACAATTCCCTTACTACCCTTGAGTCATTTCAACTAAAACGGTTACTTTTATTAAATTTCAGCTCAATTACTTGCAAGAATTTTCAATTCTTGGCCTGAAATTTAATTCACCATTCTTTACCTTTTGTGCAAATTGATAAGCGCTTCATGAAAGGTCTTTCCGTAAGGCGCAGAGCTTTCCCCAGGGCAACGCCAGCACGAATGACGGAAAAAAACTTCTCGTAAAGTGCTGCCAAATTTACAAAAAGAAACAAACAGCTGATCGCGATCCACGAGCTATAAGGTTTCCATCTTGCCGTAAAACGCAGCATGTCAAGGTGAGGAATTCCATCTTCCAGGTACGGCGGCCCAGTTTTGACAAAGCCATGCTGCCGGTAAAAAGCCTCCAGATGC
>CAIYKK010000572.1 GCA_903926695.1 uncultured Burkholderiales bacterium | reverse complement strand
TTTAACGCGCTGTTGGAACCATGATTTCCTACCCCCTCAACGCCAAGCTCACCCGCTGCCGCCAAGGCGAGGCGCTGGTCGAGCTGACAAGCGAACCGTTCAACGGCCTCGCAATCCGCCCGGACGATCTGCGCGCTCTGGCGCAGCAGTTGACAGCCATTGCCAACATGGCCGACAGCCTGCCCACGCATGGCAAGCACTGGCGCGCCACATCAGTGAGCGTGGATGCAAATGGGCTTGCCCAGAAAGGTCATGCCGTATGAGCTGGCTGTCTGTGCCTCAACTCGACAGCCTGCCCGGACTGCCTGCGAGCCGTCCACGTCGGCGCGAATGGCTAGACCGGCAAAACACGACCCGCCGCCAGCGCGCTGGGAAAGGCGGTGGCTTTGAATACCTCAGCACCGACCTGCCCCTGGAAACCCAGCGGGCGCTGGCCGCGCAAGCCGCCGGAGCCATCAAGCCCGCCGTCGATGCCCTGGCCGCTGGCCAGCGCGCCAAAGAGGTGGCCCAGGTGCAGGCCTGCGCCACGTCGATGGCCAAGTACGGCATCAATTTAGAGGCCGCTGGCGGCTTTGACCCGGCCCGCAATCCCAAGCTGGACCTGTTCCAGCGCTTTGAAAAATACCACGCCATGCGCGGCGCGGCGGTGTGGCCGACCATCCTGGAGTTTGTCCAGGTCTGGGCTGCCGGTCATATCGAGTCGCACCCGGCCACACGGGCCGCTTACCCGACGCTACCCGCCAAGACGCTGGACAAGTGGTATCGCGCCTGGCGCACCCAGGGTGTCGAGGCGCTGCTGGAGCGCAAGCCGCGCAAAGACAAAGGCCAGACCGGACTCAAGCGCGACGACGAACTTTATGACGTGTTTTTGGCCGCGCTGGCCGAGATGCACGACCCCACGGCCCGCCAGGTCGAGCGCGTCATCCGCGACCAGCTGGGCAAAGACCGTGCGCCGCCGGTCAGCACCCTCAAACGCTGGCTGCGCGAGTTCAAGGCCACCAACGCCCCAGCGCTGCTGATGTTTAAAAACCCGGACGGCTACAAAAACAAGTACCGCAGCGCCTTCGGCTCACAGATGGACGGCATCACCCGCCCGAACCAGCAGTGGCAGCAAGACAGCACCATTGGCGACGCCATGCAGCGCGCCGATCTGGCCTTTGATCTGGTCGATGCCGACACCGGAGAAATCCGGCGCCACGCCATCATTGCCAGCATCGACGTGTTCACCCGCCGCGCCAAAGTGGTGGTCGCACCGACGAGCAGCAGCAACGCGGTCAAGGCAGTGACGCGGCTGTGCATGCTGGCCTGGGGCAAGCCCGAGCAGATCAAGACCGACAACGGGCGCGACTACACCGCGCAGGACTATGACTTTGCGCTGTCGAGCCTGGGCATTGAGCACCGGCTTTGCACACCGTTTAGCCCAGAGCAAAAGCCTTATGTGGAGCGCTTCATCGGCACGCTGATGCACGACTTGTTTCCGATGCTCGAAGGCTTCGTCGGCAAGTCGGTGGCCGAGCGCAAGGCCATTGAATCGGCCAAGAGCTTTGCCCAGCGCTTTGGCCTGGGCGCGATTGACCTGCGCATGGGGGCGCGCCAGTTGCAGGACGTGATCGACGGCTGGCTCGACGAGTACCACAGCCGCCCGCACTCGGAGCTGGGCTGCAGTCCGAACGAGATGGCCGAGCGCCACGTCACGCACATCGTGCGGATCGACGAGCGGGCGCTGGACATTTTCCTGATGCGGGTGGCGGGCAAAGAAACCCGTGTCGTGACCAAAAAAGGCATTGCCATGCCCGGCAGCGATGGTTTCGCCGCGCCCGAGCTGGCCGCCCACATCGGCAGCACGGTGCGCTGCAGGCAGGACGAGCTGGACCTGGGCGCGATGTATGTGTTTGCAATGGACGGCTCGTTTATTTGCAAAGCGCTGGACCACTCGCTGCTGGGCATCAACCGGGGCGAGCTGGCCGCCAAAGCCCGCGCCATCGAAGCCGCCACGATCAAACCGATGGTCGATCAGCTTCGCAAGTCCATGAAAAAGCGCCTGACCCAGCAGGCCGTGCAGTCGCTCTACAACGACAAGGAGCACGCCGCCGAGGCCAGCGCCAGCAACGTCCACCGGCTCGCGCCGCGTGTGGTGGCGCACAGCACGCCCGCCATCGACTCGGTGCTCGCCAGCTTTGACACCTCGGCGCAAGACGCCGCCCGCGCCAACGCCCGTGCCCTGTTCGATGAGCAGGACGCCCGGCCCGCACCGGCACCCGTCATTTCGATGGCCAGCGCCAACCCCATCAACCGCTACAGCGCCTGGGTGCGGCTGCAGGCGCGCCAGGCGCGCGGCGAGGCGATCAGCAAGCGTGACCTGGACTGGTTCGCCAGCTACCAGGGCAGTAAAGAGTTTTGCAGCTGGCACGAGCTGCACGAAGGTTCTGACCCTCTGGCCGATCAGGCCAGCGGGTAAAGAAAAACCCGCCAGCGCTGACACGCGGGCGGGTTCAAGGTTTCCCAACCAAAACAAACGATTTTTAGCCAAGAAAGTGAAAGTGTATGACAAAGTCCTCTGATAACCAAACCGACCTGTTTCAAGGAAACCAGGTCGCCAAGCTGACCAACGTTGCGTTCGCCATCGAAGCCATCAACGCCGTCACCGACGTGGACGACCTGGGCGCGCCGCACATGGCCGTGCTGTTTGGCCCACCGGGCTACGGCAAGACGCAAGCGGCCATGTATTTGGCGCACCCGCAGGGGCGCAACGCCGTGTTTGTCGCCATCCGCATGTTCGATACGACGAAGACGCTGGCCCAGCTGCTCTGCCTGGAGCTGGGCATTGTCACCAAGTCCCAGTGGCCGGTGGCCACGCTGTATGAACACATCGTGCGCCGCCTGCAGCAGCTCGACCGCCCGCTGGTGATCGACGAGGTCGATTACATCGCCGAAAAATCGACCATCGACTTCATCCGCACCATTCACGACAACACGACGATTCCCATCGTCCTCATCGGCGAGCAAGACCTCAAGCGCAAGCTGATGTCGCGCCACGAGCGCTTCCACGACCGGGTGCTCGTCTGGAAAGAGGCCCAGCCGTGCGACGCGCACGATGTGAAAAAGCTGGCCGTCCACCACGCTGGTGATCTTGCATTCACGGCGGACGTGATTGAGGCGCTGGTGGTCAAAACTGCCGGGGTGGCGCGCCGGGTTTACAACGAACTCAAGGCGCTGCGCGAAGAGTGCAAGCGCTCCGGCACCAGCACGCCGACGATGGCCATGCTCGGCAACCTGCGCACCGCCAAGGGTGTGCGATGAGCCGCAACCCCATAAACATCGAGTTACGCGGCCTTCAAACGCCCCGTGAACGCGTCTGGGACGCCGTGCTGCTGCTGGACAAAGCGGGCGTGCCTTTTAACAAGACCACTATCCAGGACAACTGCAGTCCGATGGTGAGCTGGTCGCTGGTGGACGACTACACCAAGGCGCTGGAAAAAGCGGGCTACCTCACTCGGGTGGGCGGCGTCGGCCCCAGCCAGGGCGTGGTGGGCAAGCCCATCGAGTACATGGTGGCCAAGTTCCAGCGCGAGGCACCGCGTGTCAGCCTCAAAGTGGCCAAAGTCACCCAGGGCGAGGGCAATGAAGCGATGTGGCGCGCGATGAAGGTGCTGCCCATGTTTGATTACAAGGACATTGCCCAGGCCGCGACGCTGGGCAGCGTGCAGGTCAAGCCGCTGACCGCCAAGGTGTACGTGTGCGAGCTGGCCAAGGCGGGCTACCTGATCACCATGCGCCCGTCCAAGCCCGGCACGCCAGCGCGCTACAAGCTGGGCAAAAACACCGGCATGCACGCGCCCGCCATCACCCGCACAAAAGTGGTGTTTGACCGCAACACGGGCCAGGTCGCCAATTTGCAAACCGTCCAGGAGATCTGCGATGAACTCGAATAAGCCCGGCAAGGTGCTGGCCGCCGATGTCAAAGCCGCGCTGCAGGGCGCGGTCAACCAAAGCGGCTCGCAAGCCAAGGTTGCCGAGTCGCTGCGCGTCAGCACCGCAGTGATCAGCACGCTGCTCAACGACAAGTACCCCGGCAATGTCGAGCTGATGGCCCAGCGCATCCGGGGCCAGTACATGCACGCCACGGTGATGTGCCCGGTGATGGGCACGCTGGGCAAACACAACTGCCTCGACAACCAGGCCATGCCTGTCGCGTTTACCAACCCGCTGCGGGCAGCGCTGGGCCGAGCCTGCAAAACCTGCATCAACCGCAAGGACGTGTGATGAAAAAAACCTTTCAAGTGCGCATCACGCTGGCCGACGGCGCCGTTCATCTGCGCAAAGTTTCCGCCCGCAGCGCCGTCGAGCTGTTCGACCGCATCAAGGCGCTGACCAAAGAGTTTCCGACCTATGTCCGCTCTGAAGGCTTTTTGCTGAAGGGGCAACCATGAAGAAATACCCCTTCGCCCCCGGCGTGCTGCAGCGCTACCCGCGCCGCCGCCGCGCCTGCAGCGTGGGCCGCATCGTGCTGGCGCTGGCCGTGCTGACCGCGCTGATGGCGTCCGGCCTGCTGTGCGTGTCCGGCATTTTTGCCGGCCTGATTTACCGATTTCTGTGAGCCGTATTACTTCCTCTACCTCGACCTCTGGAGAAAACATCATGACCCTCAAACCCGTGAAACCTGAAACCCCCGCGACCCCCGCGCAAGCGTCCGCTGCCAACCTGGTCGCGCCCAATGCGACCCGCAGCACAGGCTGCCATGCCATGCTGACCCACTTGGCCCGGCTGTGGCCAATCAGCGCCAAGCGCATCGAGCTGGCTGCCGTGTTTGCCGAGGCTGACGACAACAAGGGCGCTGTCAGCCCGCTGGTCAAGCGCATTGACGCGGCTTTGTCCAACATGGTCAAGACCGGCCATGCCAGCTGCCGTGGCAGCGGCAAGGACCGGCAGTGGATGCTTGGCCCTGCAGCAAAACTCGTCGGGCCGATGGGGCCGCACCAGACTGAGCCTGAGCCTGATCTGCCCGCCTACGTTGGCGAGTGCGTTCCAGCGCGTCAGCCCGACACGATGACAGGCCCGAATTACTGCCCCAAACCCATGCAAGCCCTGCGCCCCGGTAGCGGCGACTTCACGCGCCTGCCCAGCCTGCGCCAGGGCCAGCGCTTGCCTTTCACTGGCGGCTATGTCGCCATGTCTGCAGAAACCTAAACCCGTCCCAAGAAAGCAACCATGCAAACTCAAAAATTCCCCGGCTACATGCAAGACGCCAAAGGCAACCTCGTCCCCGAAGACAAGGTCAAGCCCATCGACAAGGTGCAAAACGAGCTGGTGTACCGGCTGTGCCAAATGGCGCAAGACCAGTCTGCTGTGCTGGCCGTTTTCAAGCGCCACACCGCAGGCGAGCTGGCCGCATTCATCGACCTGAGCGGAGCCGAATACGGTGTGCAGGTCGGCGGCGACAAGGGCAACGTCACGCTGCTGTCGTTCGATGGCCGCTTCAAAGTCATGCGCCAGATTTCGGACAGCATCAGCTTTGGCCCGCAACTGCTCGCCGCCAAGCAGCTGATTGACAACTGTGTCCACCGTTGGGCCGCTGGTGCCAACGACAACATCCGCGCCCTGGTCAATCATGCGTTTCAAACGGACAAGACCGGCCAGATCAACACTGCCCGCGTGCTGGCCCTGCGCCAGCTCGACATCAAGGACGACGAGTGGCTGCGCGCCATGCAGGCCATTGCCGACTCTATCCAGACGCAAAGCAGCAAGCCCTATGTGCGCTTCTACGAGCGCAACGATTTGACGGGCGAATATCTGCCAATCTCCCTGAATGTGGCGGCTGTATGAGCGCCGCAATAACAAAAGACGAATGGCTCCAGGTTCAGGACAAGCTGAGCCACCCTTATGGCACGGTCAGGCTCACAGTTGACGGCTACGCGCTGGCGCTGCAGGTCAACCAGATCAAAGCCCTGAAGTTTGTCATCATGGTTTACGTCGATGGCGTGTGCAAGGGCGAGTGGTGCAAGGGCGAGGCGGACGAGGCCTAGCGCTTTTGC
>CAIYKK010000571.1 GCA_903926695.1 uncultured Burkholderiales bacterium | reverse complement strand
GACCGACGCTACACCGAAATCATCGTGACACGGGCAACGGTCAGCGTCGGTGAAGACATTGGTTTCCTGCCGGGTACCGAAGAGGAAAAGATGGGACCCTGGATGGGCGCTCTCGATGACAACCTTGAAGTGCTGGGCAAAACCGACACCAGTTCCGGCGAATGGGGACGCGCCGCGACGAATGAGCTGATCCGTTCGCGCATCAAGGTGAAAAGCATGAATTTCATGCGCGGACGCACGTTCCTGAACAAGTACGTCATCATCGACGAGGCGCAAAACCTGACGACCAAGCAGATGAAAACGCTGATCACCCGCGCCGGGCCGGGGACGAAAATTGTCTGCATGGGCAATCTGGCGCAGATCGACACGCCCTACCTGACCGAAGGTTCGTCGGGCATGACGTTTGCGGTGGATCGCTTCAAGGGCTGGCCGCACGGTGGCCACATCACGCTGGCCCGTGGCGAGCGCTCGCGCCTGGCTGATTTCGCCAGCGAAGTGCTTTAAAGCGCTGCCGTTTTATCCGAAAGCCAGGTTTGATGACCTGGCTTTTTTTATGCCCAAACCGCTGGCGAAATAATGACGCGCAACGCAAAAAGGACTTGGCCGTTAAGCCAAATCCTTTTTTGAATTTATTGGTGGGCGATGCAAGTTTCGAACTTGCGACCCCTGCAGTGTGAATGCAGTGCTCTACCCCTGAGCTAATCGCCCCAACCGTTCAGACTTCTATTATAGACAGATTTTTCGCGTTTTATCAACCTTCTTCAAGAATTCGCCACACAGTTTTTCCTTTGCTGGCTTTGTCGATGCCAGCCAAGGTTTTTTCATGCGCGTCAGCTTCCTGCTCGTCGGCGACCAGCACCGGCAGATTGAAAGTGCGCAGGTCGATGGCGGGCAGGCTCTCGCCCTGCTGCGTCTGGCCGCCCACGTCCATCACCAGGCTGTTCTGGCCGCGCGTCAGGTTGATGTACACATCGGCCAGCAGCTCGGCATCGAGCAGCGCGCCGTGCAGCGTGCGGCCTGAGTTGTCCACTTCCAGCCGGTCGCACAGCGCGTCGAGCGAATTGCGCTTGCCCGGAAACAGCTCTTTGGCCATCACCAGGGTGTCGGTCACCTTGCGCACGCATTGCTTGAGCGGCGGCTGGCCGATCAGTTCAAGCTCCTTGTTCAAGAAGCCCACGTCGAACGGCGCGTTGTGGATGATGACCTCAGCGCCCTGCAGGTAAGCCAGCAAATCGTCCACCACGGCAGAAAACTTGGGCTTGTCCTTCAGAAACGCATTGCTGATGCCGTGAATCCTGAGCGCGTCCTCGTGGCTGTCGCGCTCGGGGTTGAGGTAAAAATGCCGGTTGTTGCCGGTGAGCTTGCGCGCCACCAGCTCGACGCAGCCGATTTCAATGATCCTGTCGCCGTTTTGCGGGAACAGGCCGGTGGTTTCCGTGTCTAAAACGATCTGGCGCATGGCGGCGGTTCAGTGGTTTTCTTTGGCGTTGTTGATGGAGTATTTGGGAATTTCCACCGTCACGTCGCTTTGCGCCAAAAACGCCTGACAGCTCAGGCGCGAGTTCGGCTCCAGCCCCCAAGCGCGGTCCAGCAAATCTTCTTCGCTTTCGTCCAACTCGTTGAGCGTGTTGAAACCCTGGCGCACGATGACGTGGCAGGTGGTGCAGGCGCAGCTCATGTCGCAGGCGTGTTCAATGTTGATTTTGTGGTCCAGCATGGCCTCGCAGATCGACGTGCCCGCTGGCGCGGTGATTTCAGCGCCCTCGGGGCAGTACTCGGGATGCGGCAGAATTTTGATGATCGGCATGGTGTCAGTTTCTGGTTAAGAGGAAGGGATGAGCGCCTGCGCGTCAGATCGACTCGATGTTTTTGCCGGCCAGAGCTTTTTGAATGCCCCGGTTCATGCGCTGGGCGGCGAAAGATTCCGTGCCTTTGGCCAGCGCCTGCGTGGCGGCTTCAACGCCAGCGGCGTCGGCGTGGAGACGCGCCTGGGCTAGACCCGTCATCAAGCCGTCAATCTGCGCCAGCTCGTCGGCTTCGAGCAAATCGGCGTCCGCTACCAGCGCGCTTTGCGTGGCCAGAATCATGCGGTCAGCATCGACCTGCGCCTCGGCCAAGGCGCGGGCGGCCATGTCCTGCTTGGCTGTCAAAAAGCTGTCTTGCAGCATGCGCGCCACCTCGTCGTCAGACAGTCCGTAAGACGGCTTCACGTCAATTTTGGCCTGCACGCCGCTAATCTGCTCGTGCGCATTGACGCTGAGCAGGCCGTCGGCATTGACGGTAAACGTCACGCGAATGCGCGCCGCGCCCGCGACCATAGGCGGAATGCCGCGCAGTTCAAACCGCGCCAGACTGCGGCAATCGGCCACCAAGTCGCGCTCGCCCTGCACCACATGCAGCGCCAGCGCGGTCTGGCCGTCTTTGTACGTGGTGAAATCCTGCGCCATTGCGGTCGGAATAGTCTGGTTGCGCGGCACGATACGCTCGACCAATCCGCCCATCGTTTCAATGCCCAGCGACAGCGGAATCACGTCCAGCAGCAGCAAATCGTCGCCGCCCTGGTTGCCGATCAGCTGGTTGGCGGAAATCGCCGCGCCCAGCGCCACGACTTCATCCGGGTTCAGATTGGTCAGCGGCTCGCGGCCAAAAAAGTCGGCCACGGCCTGACGCACCTGCGGCATGCGGGTGGAGCCGCCGACCAGCACCACGCCTTTGATCTCGTCTTTGCCCAGCCCCGCATCGCGCAAAGCCTTGCGCACGGCCACCAGCGTGCGCTGCGTCAGGTGGGCGCTGGCGGCGTCGAAATCGGCGACCTTTACGTCCAGACTCACGGACGCGGCGGAAAGCCGGACTGAAAATGGCGCCACACCGGCGGCAGACAGCGCCTCCTTGCAGGCGCGGGCCGTTTTGTGCAGGGCAGCCTTGTCCGAGGCGCTCAACGTTTCGGCGGTCAGCGTCGCGTCATGCGGGTAAATGCCGTCAATTTGCGCTTGCCGCAACGCCAGAGCGGCCTGAGCCAGCGCCCAATCGGCCAGCGCCCGGTCGTAGTCGTCGCCGCCTAGGGCCGAGTCGCCGCCGGTGGCCACGACTTCAAACACACCTTGCGTCAGGCGCAGGATGGAAATGTCAAACGTGCCGCCGCCCAGATCGTAAACGGCGTAAATGCCTTCGCTGGCGTTGTCCAGCCCGTAGGCAATGGCGGCGGCGGTTGGTTCGTTCAGCAGGCGCAGCACGTTCAGCCCCGCCAATTGCGCCGCGTCTTTGGTGGCCTGGCGCTGGGCGTCGTCGAAATACGCGGGCACGGTGATGACCGCGCCGTCAATGTCGTTGTCAAACGTGTCTTCGGCGCGCTGGCGCAGCGTGGCGAGGATTTCGGCGCTGACTTCGACCGGGCTTTTTTCACCGGCCACGGTTTGCAGCGTGACCATGCCGGGCTTGTCGATGAACTGGTAGTGAAACTGGCTGAGGCTGCCGATGTCGCTCAGGCCGCGCCCCATCAGCCGCTTGGCTGACGAGATGGTGTTGACCGGGTCGTCCACCTGCGCGGCCAACGCGTCAAAACCAATCTGGCGGCCATTGACGCTGAGGTAGCGCACGACGCTGGGCAGCAGCACGCGGCCCTGCGCGTCGGGCAGGCATTCGGCCACGCCGTTGCGCACGCTGGCGACCAGCGAGTGGGTCGTGCCCAGATCAATGCCAATGGCGATGCGCCGCCCGTGCGGGTCGGGCGCTTGGCCGGGTTCGGAAATTTGCAGAAGTGCCATGCGTTTGTCTCGTTTGTCTTTCAGGCTTCAAGCTGGTCGATGCGCGCATCCACCTCGGTGGCAAAACGCTCGATAAACATCAGGCAGCGCACCTGCCGGGCCGCTTCCGGGAAATCGCGGGCCGCGTCCAGCGCCTGGGCGATTTTGTCCATCTGGGCGCGTTCGCTGGCGCGGGTTTGGGCGGCGATTTTTTCCAGGTCTTCGACGCTGCGGGCTTCATCCAGCGCTTCGCGCCATTCCATTTGCTGCATCAGGAACTGCATCGGCATGGCGGTGTTGTTTTCTGCGTTGATGGGCGCGCCGTTTAGTTCGCACAGGTAGCTGGCGCGCTGGAGCGGATTTTTCAGGCGCTGATACGCCTCGTTGATGCGCACCGACCATTGCATGGCCACGCGCTGGGCAGCCGCGCCCTGGGCGGCAAACTTGTCGGGGTGGGCTTCGCGCTGCAAGTCTTTCCAGCGCGCATCCAAGACGGCGCGGTCTTGTGCGAACTGCAGCGGCAGGCTGAAAAGCTCAAAGTCGTTGGATTGAAGGTTCAGATTCATAACTGGACAATAAAAAACCGCCAGCACAGTCTGTGAAGGCGGCTTTGAAAAAAAGATTAGGTGCGGCGCTCTGGCGGCAAAGCGCTGGCGGCGGCGCTCCTCACACCCGGAAACTCTCGCCGCAGCCGCAGCGGTCGCGCTCGTTGGGGTTGAGGAATTTAAAGCCTTCATTCAGCCCCTCGCGCACAAAATCGAGCTGGGTGCCGTCGATGTAGGCCATGCTTTTGGGATCGACCAGCACCTTCACGCCGTTGTCTTCAAACACCACGTCTTCGGGCGCGATTTCATCGGCGTATTCGAGCTTGTAAGCCAGACCCGAGCAGCCGGTGGTTTTCACGCCTAAGCGCACGCCGACGCCCTTGCCGCGCTTGGTCATGTAGCGGGTTACGTGGCGGGCAGCAGCGTCGGTAAGGGTAACGGACATGGGAGTGGGCTCGAAAAATGGGACAGGTTAATCAACGTCAGAAGACGGCGTTGGTTTCAGGCGGCGACGGGCAGGTGCTTTTGCTTGTAATCGTGTACAGCGGCCTTGATGGCGTCTTCGGCCAGGATGGAGCAGTGAATTTTCACAGGCGGCAGGGCCAGTTCTTCGGCGATTTCGCTGTTTTTGATGCTCGCGGCTTCGTCCAGCGTTTTGCCCTTGACCCATTCGGTCACGAGCGAACTGGACGCAATCGCCGAGCCGCAGCCGTAGGTTTTAAAGCGTGCGTCCTCGATCACGCCGGTCACCGGGTTGACCTTGATTTGCAGCTTCATCACGTCGCCGCAGGCGGGCGCGCCGACCATGCCGGTGCCAACCGATTCGTCGCCTTTTTCAAACGCGCCGACGTTGCGGGGATTTTCGTAGTGGTCCACCACTTTTTCGCTGTATGCCATTTTGATTAACTCCTCAATTGGGTTGTTTAATGCGCCGACCACTGAATGGTGGACAGGTCCACGCCATCCTTGAACATTTCCCACAGCGGCGACAAGTCGCGCAGCTTGGCGACGTTTTCCTTGATCGTGGCGACGGCGTAGTCGATTTCTTCTTCGGTCGTCCAGCGGCCAATCGTCATGCGCAGGCTGCTGTGCGCCAGCTCGTCACTGCGGCCCAGGGCGCGCAGCACATAACTAGGCTCCAGACTGGCCGAGGTGCAGGCCGAGCCGGACGACACCGCCAGACCCTTGATGCCCATGATCAGCGACTCGCCTTCGACGAAGTTAAAGCTCATGTTCAGGTTGTGCGGCACGCGCTTGTCGGCGTGACCATTCAAAAAGACTTCTTCAACGCCTTCAAAACCGGCCAGCATGCGCTCGTGCAGGGCGCGGATGCGCTTGTTTTCCTCGTGCATCTCGGCCTTGGCGATGCGGTAAGCCTCGCCCATGCCGACGATCTGGTGCGTCGGCAGCGTGCCCGAACGCATGCCGCGCTCGTGACCGCCGCCGTGCATTTGCGCTTCCAGACGCACGCGGGGCTTGCGCCGCACATACAGCGCGCCAATGCCCTTGGGGCCGTAAGTCTTGTGCGAAGTCAGGCTCATCAAATCGACCGGCAGGCTGGCCAAGTCGATGTCCACGCGCCCCGTGGCCTGCGCCGCGTCCGAGTGAAAAATGATGCCCTTTTCGCGGCACAGCGCGCCGATGGCGGGCAAATCCTGAATCACGCCGATTTCGTTGTTCACGAACATCACGCTGACCAGAATCGTGTCGGGCCGAATCGCCGCCTTGAGCACGTCCAGATCCAGCATGCCGTCAGCCTGCACATCCAGATAGCTGACTTCAAAACCCTGGCGCTCCAGTTCGCGGCAGGTGTCCAGCACGGCTTTGTGCTCAGTCTTGACCGTGATCAGGTGCTTGCCCTTGCTTTTGTAGAAGTGCGCTGCGCCCTTGAGCGCCAGATTGTTCGACTCAGTCGCGCCGCTCGTCCAGACGATTTCCCGAGGGTCCGCGCCAATCAGCGCGGCGACCTGCTCGCGGGCCTTTTCAACGGCGGCCTCGGCTTCCCAGCCCCAGGCGTGACTGCGGGAAGCGGGGTTGCCAAAATGCTCGCGCAGCCAGGGAATGATGGCATCCACCACCCTGGGGTCGCAGGGGTTGGTGGCGCTGTAGTCCATGTAAATCGGGAAATGTGGGGTGTCCATGTGGCTGACTCTTTCGTTCAGGATTTAGAAAACGCATTGCCCAAGGCAAACACCGAATTGGGCGCATTGATCCGCATCGGCTTGGCGATGGGGGCGGCAAAAACGGCTTTTTTGACCTGCGGCGTGCTCTCGACCACGACGCCCTTGGCGAGCTGCTCATCGACAAGCTTTTGCAGGCTCACGGAATCGAGAAACTCCACCATGCGGCTGTTGAGCGAGGCCCACAGATCGTGCGTCATGCAGCGGTTGCCGTCGCCGTGGCAGTTTTCCTTGCCGTTGCACTGGGTGGCGTCAATCGGCTCATCGACCGAAACGATAATGTCGGCCACCGTGATGTCAGCCGCCTTGCGGCCCAGCGTGTAACCGCCGCCGGGGCCACGGGTGGATTCGACCAGTTCATGGCGGCGCAGCTTGCCAAACAGCTGCTCCAGGTAAGACAGGGAAATTTGCTGGCGCTGGCTGATCGCGGCCAAGGTGACCGGGCCATTGTTCTGGCGCAGCCCCAAGTCGATCATCGCGGTGACCGCAAAACGGCCTTTGGTGGTGAGACGCATAACAAGCTCCTTCGCTTGATTGGCATTTGATCCTGAAAGCCTGTGACTGCCAGGAAAATTTCCTTCAACTGCCGGACTCAATTCGGGCAACAGTTGCAGGTCTTCGGGAAATAAATTAATTCTTGACTATTTTCGTCAAGTATAACATAAATCCTTATTTTTCAAGGAACTGTACGCCAGAACCAAGGGTAATCCCTGAAGCGGGCGCTTTTGCTTTTTTTGTCAGGCAGCAGGTGACACCGACTGCACATTGTCCGCCCCCGGCGCGCCAAACGCCTGCGCCTTCAGCGCATGCAGCTGGTCGCGCACGCGGGCGGCTTTTTCAAACTCCAGGTTTTTCGCATGCTCAATCATCTGCTTTTCGAGGCGCTTGATCTCGCGGGCGATGTCTTTTTCGCTCATGTCTTCGACGCGGGCTTTTTGCAGCGCCAGTTGCGCCAGTTTTTCCGCTTCCTGGCCGGATTTTTCGCTGTACACGCCGTCGATCAAGTCCTTGATGCGCTTGACGATGCTGCGCGGCGTGATGCCGTTTTCCAGATTGAAGGCGATTTGCTTGGTGCGCCGCCGCTCGGTTTCGCCGATGGCTTTTTTCATCGACTCGGTGACGCGGTCGGCGTACAAAATCGCCCGGCCATTCAAATTGCGCGCCGCCCGGCCAATCGTCTGAATCAGACTGCGCTCGGAGCGCAAAAAGCCCTCTTTGTCCGCGTCCAGAATGGCCACCAGCGAGACTTCTGGAATGTCCAGCCCCTCGCGCAGCAGGTTGATGCCGACCAGCACGTCAAACGCGCCCAAGCGCAGGTCGCGCAGAATTTCCACCCGCTCAACCGTGTCAATATCGCTGTGCAGGTAGCGCACCTTGACGCCGTTTTCGCTCAGGTAGTCGGTCAGCTGCTCGGCCATGCGCTTGGTCAGCGTGGTAATTAAAACGCGCTCATTTTTTTCGACGCGGATGCGGATTTCCTGCAGCACGTCATCGACTTGATTCGTGGCGGGGCGCACCTCAACCTGCGGATCGACCAGCCCCGTCGGGCGCACCAATTGCTCGACGACTTGGCCGGAATGCTCTTTTTCATAAGCGGCGGGCGTGGCCGAGACAAACACCGCCTGGCGCATCTTGGCTTCAAATTCCTCGAATTTCAGCGGGCGGTTGTCCAGCGCGCTGGGCAGGCGAAAGCCGTATTCGACCAGCGTGGTTTTGCGCGAGCGGTCACCGTTGTACATGGCGCTGAGCTGGCCGATCATGACGTGGCTTTCGTCGAGAAACATCACCGAATCCTTCGGCAGATAGTCGCACAGCGTCGAAGGCGCGGAGCCGGGCGGCGAGGCGCTCAGATGCCGCGTGTAGTTTTCAATGCCCTTGCAGTGGCCGATTTCGTTCAGCATTTCCAGATCAAAACGGGTGCGCTGCTCAATGCGCTGGGCCTCAATCAATTTGCCGTCGGCGATGAACTGGCCGACGCGCTCGGACAACTCCAGCTTGATGGTTTCCACGGCGGCCAGCACCTTGTCGCGCGGCGTGACGTAATGGCTTTTCGGATAGACGACAAAGCGCGGAATCTTCTGCTTGATGCGCCCGGTCAGCGGGTCCAGCAGTTGCAGCGATTCGATCTCGTCATCAAACAGTTCGATGCGCAGCGCCAATTCCGAGTGTTCCGCCGGAAAAATGTCGATCACGTCGCCGCGCACTCTAAAAGTGCCGCGTGAAAAATCCACATCGTTGCGGCTGTACTGCATGCGGATCAGGCGCGCAATCACGTCGCGCTGGCCCATCTTGTCGCCGACTCTAGCGATGAAACGCATCTGCGTGTAATCCTCCGGCGCGCCGATGCCGTAAATGGCGCTGACCGTCGCGACGATGATGGTGTCGCGCCGCTCCAGCACGCTTTTGGTGGCCGACAGGCGCATCTGCTCGATGTGCTCGTTGATGGACGAGTCCTTTTCGATGAACAGATCGCGCTGCGGTACGTAGGCTTCGGGCTGGGAGTAGTCGTAGTAGCTGACGAAATATTCGACCG
>CAIYKK010000570.1 GCA_903926695.1 uncultured Burkholderiales bacterium | reverse complement strand
GTCCTTCGCCACCACGGTGTCGTACAAGCCACAGTGGATAAGGCCATCGTGGCTTTCGAGGCTTTCGAGGCCGGTGTAGCACAGCGACCCATCCTCATAGTGCCGAAACGCAAACACCGCTTGGTTCATTTGCTCGGTGTTGAACACCTTGAGCTGCAGCAGCAGGTGAAAATCCTGCACCGTCAGCCCGGTCACGGTGAGGAACAAGTCGGGCTCCAGCTTGGTGATGACATTTTGCAAAGTGTTCTCGCGGAAGTCGGTCAGGTACATGAACGCAGGGATGCGCGTCGCAAACTTGATCAGCTTTTCCTGCACCAGCTTGCGCCTGGACTTGTATTCTTTCTCCGCAACTGACGGTAAAAACGCTTTTTGGCCCGGCGCAGTTGTTTTTCTCCCTCTAAAATCGGCCCCCCATGACCATCAAACGCATTTATCTCATCGCTCTGCTGTTAATTTCGCTGGCACTGTCGGGCTGCTCGGGCATCAGGCTCGTGGGCGAGTATGACGAGCAGACGGACAAGGGCATCACCGCGCTGCAAAAAGACATGGAAGTGTTTTTTGTCAAGCTGGAGTCGGTCGAAGGCGAGATGGCCGCGTCTTATAAAAGCACCAGTTCTTTTTACGGCCAGACCAAAGTGGCAATCAGCTCGCTGCGCATTCGCGCCGATGCGCTGGAGCGCAACAGCCTGACGGTGCGCATGCTAGACCGTCTGCAAACCAATTTTGACGCGCTGGCCGTTGACCACAAAGAAGGCATCAATAAACAAGAACTTCCGCTCTACCGGGGCGGATTTAACAGCCAGTTCACCGCCATCCTGACGTTTGAGCTGGCCAAAAAGCGGGATGCAAAACCCGACCCCGCCCAAGCGATGACGCCAGCAACCCCCCATATTTCCAAGACTGGATTGAACCCATGAGCCTCGATGTCAGCGCTATCGCCGTCACAATGCTTGCCGCCGCCAAAGGCGTGGTGGGTGAAACGTGGCCCGCCACGCAGACCTACTTTGAGTCTGAAACCAAAATCTTTGCCGAAAGATTTGCCAGCATTGCCAAGTTGCGCGCCGACGGCTTGATCACCGAATTCCGCGCCAAAAGGCACATTCAATTCCAGAAAGAGTCCTGGGAAACGATGCTGCTGGCCGTGGCCGGACTCAACCAGATCATGGTTGAGGAGGCGCTCAATGCGGCTCTGGCCGCCGTGAGCGATGTCGTCAACGCGGCGATGGGCTTTGCCCTGTTGTAGCCGCGCCGCTTAAATCTCGATTTTGCTGCCCAGCTCGACCACCGAGTTGTTGGGCAGGTTCAGAAAATCAGCCGCGCCGCTGGCGTTGTGGTGCATCTGGGCAAAGAGCTTTTCGCGCCACGCGGCCATGCCGCTGCCAATGGTCGGAATCACCGTATCGCGCGAGAGGAAGTAGCTGGTCATCATCGGCTCCAGCTCGCAGCCGTGCGCCTTGACCAGCTCCAGCGCCTGGGGCAGGTCCAGATCGTTTTTAAACCCGTAGTGGACGATGACTTCCCAGCATTCATGGCCCAGCGGCTCGATTTCCAGACGCTTGTCTTCGCCTATCCACGGCACCTCGTGGTTGCGCACGGTGACGAACAGGTTTTGCGCGTGCAGCACCTTGTTGTGCTTGAGGTTGTGCAACATGGCGTTGGGCACGATGCCCGGCTCGGCGGTCATAAAAACAGCGGTGCCCTCAACGCGCTGGGGCGGGCTGAGAAACACGGCGTCCAGAAAGCTCGGCAAGTCCAGCGCGTCGGCGCGCAGCTTGTCGTTGAGAATCTGGCGGCCTTCTTTCCAGGTGATCATCAGGGTGAACACCACGCCGCCAATGACCAGCGGGAACCAGCCGCCCGCAAACAGCTTCATCAGGTTGGAGGCAAAAAAGGCAAAATCGACCACCAAAAACACGCTGGTGGCGGCAAAACACAGGGCCAGCGGGTATTTCCAGCCGTAGCGGATCACGTAGAACGTCAGCACGGTGGTGATCAGCATGTCGGTGCAGACGGCAATGCCGTAGGCGGCGGCCAGGTTGCTCGACGAGCGGAACATCACCACGGCCAGCACGATGGTGACAAACAGGCCCCAGTTCACCAGCGGCATGTAGATCGGGCCGGTGTCATGCTCGCTGGTGTGCTGGATGCGAAAACGCGGCAGGTAGCCCATCTGAATGGCCTGCTTGGTCACGCTGAAGGCACCGGTGATCAAGGCCTGCGAGGCAATCACGGTGGCCAGCGTGGCCAGCCCCACCAGCGGCAGCAGCGCCCAGGCCGGGGCCATCAGGAAAAACGGGTTTTTGACGGCTTCGGGGTTGTTCAGCAGCAGCGCGCCCTGACCGAAATAATTCAGCACCAGCGAGGGCATGACGACGGAAAACCAGGCGAGGCGAATCGGCTTTTTGCCAAAATGCCCGAGGTCGGCGTACAGCGCTTCGGCACCGGTCACGCACAGCACCACCGCGCCCAGAATGATGAAGGTGATGCCGGGGTTTTCCCACATAAAGCGCAGCGCGTAATGCGGACTCACCGCCCACAAAATCGTCGGATGGGTGACGATTTGTGAAATGCCCAGCACCGCCAGTACGCCAAACCAGACGATGGTGATGGGGCCGAAAAACTTGCCAATGCCCGCCGTGCCGTGCTTTTGCAGCGAAAACAGGCCAAACAGGATCACCAGCGTGATGGGCACCACGCCCTTGGCGAAGGTGGGCGAAACCACTTCGAGACCCTCCACCGCCGAGAGCACGGAAATCGCCGGGGTAATCACGCCGTCGCCGTAAAACAGCGAGGTGCCGAAGATGCCGACCAGCAGCAGCAGCCGGCGCAGGTCGGGCCGGTCCTGCACCGCCGTGGAGGCCAGCGCCAGCATGGCGATCAGGCCGCCCTCGCCGTTGTTGTCGGCGCGCAGCACGAGCGTGACATATTTCAGCGAAACAATGATGGTCAGCGTCCAAAAGAAAATGGACAGGATGCCGTACACATTGTCGGGGGTGAAGGGAACGTGGCCGGAGCCGAAAACCTCCTTGATGGAGTAAAGGACACTGGTACCGATGTCGCCATAGACGACGCCAATAGCGCCGACGGTGAGCGCCGTGAGAGAGGATTTTTGACTGGTCACAAAATCTGCCCGTCTGGGTGATTGACCGGATCAAACGCGGAGGTCAAAAACAGCCAAAGCCGACGGAGTGGTTATCTAAGGGACCGCTATTTTGCGCTCAAGCCATTTAGTTACAAGTGGACAAATACCGCCTGTGCGGAAAAACTCGCGTTTGTTGCCCTGCAGCAACTGGCCGCAGGGCGCAAATGCGCACGAAGGCTCAGTCGTACACCTCGGCGTCCGGGTCGGTGGCTTCGAGTTCGTAGCTGGCCGCCAGCATCGCCAGCCGGGCGACGACGCCGTACATGTAAAAACGGTTCGGGCCGCTGGAGCCGGGTTTTTCGCCGGGCTGGGGCAGGCGTCCGCTGTCGGAAAAAGCCAGCGGCGCAAAACTCGCACCGGGG
>CAIYKK010000569.1 GCA_903926695.1 uncultured Burkholderiales bacterium | reverse complement strand
CGTTGTTTTTGCCTTCACCGATCTTGCCCATGCCAAAACCCTTGACGGTCTTGACCAGCACGACGCTGGGTTTGCCGGTGTGCTTGACGGCGGCGTGGAACGCGGCATAGACCTTTTGCGAATCGTGGCCACCACGGGTGAGTTTCCAGATGTCGTCGTCGCTCATCTTGGAGACCATTTCCAGCGTGCGCGGGTCGCGGCCAAAGAAGTGCTTGCGCACATACGCGCCGTCGTTGGCCTTGAACGACTGGTAATCGCCGTCGTTGCATTCCATCATGATCTTGCGCAGCGCGCCGTCTTTGTCACGCGCCAGCAGCGGATCCCAGCCGCTGCCCCAGATCAGCTTGATGACGTTCCAGCCTGAGCCACGGAATTCGCCTTCCAGCTCCTGGATGATTTTGCCGTTGCCACGCACCGGGCCGTCGAGGCGCTGCAGGTTGCAGTTGATGACGAAGATCAGGTTGTCCAGCCCCTCGCGTGCGGCCAGGCCGATAGCGCCCAGCGATTCGACTTCGTCCATTTCGCCGTCGCCGCAGAACACCCAGACTTTGCGGTTTTCGGTGTTGGCAATGCCGCGTGCGTGCAGGTATTTCAGAAAGCGCGCCTGGTAAATCGCCATCAGCGGGCCCAGGCCCATCGACACGGTGGGGAACTGCCAGAAGCTGGGCATCAGCTTGGGATGCGGGTAGCTGGACAAGCCCTTGCCATCGACTTCCTGGCGGAAGTTCAAAAGCTGCTCTTCGCTCAGGCGGCCTTCCAGATAAGCCCGCGCATAGACGCCGGGCGAAACGTGGCCCTGAATATAAAGGCAGTCGCCGCCGTGATCGGCGCTCTCGGCGTGCCAGAAGTGGTTAAAACCGGCACCAAACATGCTTGCCAGCGACGCGAACGAGCCGATGTGGCCGCCCAGATCACCGCCGTCGGGGGGGTTCAGGCGGTTGGCTTTGACCACCATCGCCATCGCGTTCCAGCGCATGTAAGCGCGCAGGCGCTGCTCAATGATGAGGTTGCCGGGCGAGCGCTCTTCTGCGTTGGCGTCAATCGTGTTGACATAGCCAGTGTTGGCCGAAAACGGCATGTCGATGCTTTTCTGGCGGGCGTGCTCCAGCAGTTGTTCGAGCAGAAAGTGGGCGCGTTGCGGGCCTTCGCTTTCGATGACGGCGGAGAGCGCGTCCATCCACTCGCGGGTTTCCTGGGCGTCCAGGTCGGGCGCGGCGCTGGCGGCGGCGCGTTGGTTGGGTTGACCGACTTTGTCGGCTTCGTTCGGATTGGCTGCCATGTTGTCTCCTGAGTAACGCGTGTTGACCTGCCGCGCCGCCAGCTCTGGGGCTGCGTGCAAATCGGTGTTCAGTGGATGTTTTTTAAACGCAAATGCAGTTTAAGCAGATAGTTTCTCACACTATTTTTAAAATTTCAAATAGTGCATTGCGTTTTTGTAATGTGAAATTTAAATACCAACTGCCTTTCACCGCCTGCGTCCACTTCGACACGTTAAGGCTTACAGTGGCCTGAAAAGCACTGGGTTGACCCTAGAATTTAAGGGATTTCACTTAAACTTCGGGCCTGCTTATGTCTCCTGCTGCTTCCTCTTCTTCTGCCGCCGACGCGCCCCTCAAACTCGGAACCCTCCCCTTGTGGCGTAACTGGTGGGGCAAGCAGTCGCCCTCGCGGCAGGACCGCTTCATCATGCTGGGGCCGCTGCTGGCGGTGCTGCTGTTCCTGGCGGCGGTGATTGCTGCTTTCGGCTATCTGCGCATGGAGGAAATCGACCGCGAGCAGGAAGCCGTCACGCGCGATGTCGAATACGCCCAACAGCGCCTGCGCCTGCGCCTGCTGGAGCGCCAGGAGCAGCTCATGCGTATTAGCCGCGACGTGTCGAACAAGGAAGTGGACCCGCAAGAGTTCATCGTCCAGGCCGAAGCGATGGTGAATCAATACCCCGAGTTGATGGCCGTGAGCTGGATCGACAGCAAGCGGCGCATCCAGGTGTCGTATGTCTCGCCCAGCGCCACGGCCAGCCAGATGCGCCCGGCGGGCGAGCAGCTCAAGGCCGATGAAACCGAGGGCACCTACGAGCTGGCGCGTGATCTGCGCCAGCCGGTCTATTCCCGCCCGCTGCTCACGCGTGACAGCGGCCACCATAACGCCGGGGCCAGCCTGCAATTGCAGGTGCCGCTCGACGACCAGGGCCAGTTTGCAGGCGTCATCATGGGCGAATATTCGGTCGATGGGCTGCTGCGCTTTGGCATCCCGACGGAGATCACCGCCAAATACGCCGTCGCGCTGGTGGACGCGAACAATCAGGTGCTCGCGGGCGCGCTGCTGCCACCGGGCGGGCGCGCTGCCCGCCTGCTGCCCTGGTCCGAGGGCGCGGCGATGTATGAAATTCCAGTTTCGCCGGTCGGCAACGGCCTGTTGATCCGCGCCGAGGGTTACCGCGCTTCGCTGGGCGTGGTGGGCAGCGGCTTTGTCTGGCTGGTCAGCGCCCTGAGCGCGCTGACCGTGTGGATGCTGCTGGGCACCTGGCGACACACGCGCCGCCGGGTGCAGGCGCAGGAAGCG
>CAIYKK010000568.1 GCA_903926695.1 uncultured Burkholderiales bacterium | reverse complement strand
GAGCTTGTTCATCTGCTGCTGCAGCGTCTCCATCTTGAGCGGCGCGTCGAGTTCGAGTTCTGAAAATGCCGCCTGCTCCAGCACGCGGCCGTCGGTGTCCAGCGTCTGCAGTTTGACCACCAGGCCGTTGGTGCGCTCGGTCCAGACGCGGTAGCCAAAGCGCAGCGTATCCTTGGGCACGAGCATAAAAATGTCGGCCTCAACGCCCGCCACACGCTCGCGGCCCCCATGACGCACCTTGTAAAAATCGGCCAGACGGCTGTCGGCTGACTGAAACAACTCCGGGAACAGCCCCAGCGATTCGCGCTTTTCGCTGCGCGCGAGCTTGTGTTCGGGCAAAAAGGTGATCACCTGATCGTTGTGGCGAAAGATGGAGCGCGGCACGCCGCTGAGGGTTTCGACCCGCTCCATCTGCTGGCCGCCTTCGCACACATGCCAGATTTTGGCGCTGGACATGACACCGTCCGCCGAAACGACAAAGGTGCCGGTGTAGCTGTGGACTCTGGAAGCCTCGCGCATGCGCCGCAGCCAGTCGTGCAGCGTGCGGTTTTGCGCTGGCGCGGGCACCGGCACCGCAGCGGAGGCGGCGGGCGCGGGCTGGGTGGCAGGCGCTGGAGCTGGCTGGGCGGCGGCGGGTGCCAGCGTCAGCGCCAATACCAGCAAGGCTGCCAGCCTGAGCGGGTTACTTGGCAACTGGATAGCGATTTTTGCAGTGGCAAGGGGCGATGGCGCAGCGAACGGCGTGTGCAGCACCCGACCTGCTGATTGAGTTGCCAAGCAACCCACTGGCAAAACAACTCTGAAAATGGTGCGATTCATGGAAGGGTCACGCCTTAATGCAATTCAGCAATTCAGCAGTTCAGCAGCTCAACGGTCAGCGGGCGCCATCTGCGGCATTTCAAAAGCGGCTTGATGCAGGAAGCCCGAGGATTCCTGCAGCGCCGACGTGGCCGCGAACTGCTTGTGCGCCGCCAGCAACTCGTCGAGCCGAGCGTCGCGCACCATCGTGCCCTGAGGCGAAGCGACCAGAATTTGCGTGGAAACCGCCTGAGCCATCTGCGGCGCAGACGCGGGCACCAGCAGCCCCAGCGCATTCCACGCAATGGCCGACACAGCGACCACAGAAGCAATACCCGCCACCAGTTTCCAGCGCAAACTGCCGTCGTTGGCCGCTGGGCCACGATGATGCACCAGCGCCGCTGCAGGCTGGCGCGGAACTGGAACTAATGCCGGAACTGGTTCCGTTGCCGTTGCCGTTGCCGTTGCCGTTGCCGTTGCCGTTGCCAGACCATACCGCGCTTCAGCTACAACCTCTTGCGCCAGCCGCTGGCTCAGTCGGCTGACAAAGGCCAGTTCAGCTTCAACGACCGCGCTTGCCGTGCCAGTCGCACCTGACGCGCCCGTCATGCCAGCCACGCCCGCCGCCTGTGCGGACGGACGCACCGCCGTCTGCTCGGGCACACGCACCGCCGCCTGCGCAGGCAAACGCAGCGCCTCGCCTATCAGCTGATAAGTCGTCCAGCAGCGCAGCGCAGCGCCATCCTCGCGGCAAGCATCAAGCAGCGCCGCCAGCTCGTCGGCACCCAACTCGTCATCGGCCAGCGCGGACAGGCGCTCGCGGGTGGACAGCGCCGTCGAACTCACGATCAGCGGCTCGGGCGCGGGGAAATGGTCTGAAAACTTGCTGTGGCTCATGGTGTGGCAATGAAAAAATCAACTTCACCAGCGCTTGCCGCTCTGGTTTTCCAGCAGGGGCTTGACCTTGGCGGAAATCGCCTCACGCGCCCGGAAAATGCGCGAACGCACCGTGCCGACCGGGCACTCCATCGCTGCGGCAATTTCTTCATAACTCAGGCCTTCTATTTCGCGCAGGGTGATCGCCCGGCGCAATTCTTCGGGCAGCGCGTCCATCGCGTCGTTGATGATCTGGGCGATTTCCTTGCTGGCGAGCACCGCATCGGGCGTTTCTGCGCTGGTTAGTTCGTTTTCGAGCGGGGAAGTTTCATCGTCGTCGCCGGATTTGTAGGCATTTTCCGAAACCGTGGGGTTGCGCTTCAAGTCCATCAGGGCTTTTTTGGCGGTGTTGATGGCGATTCGGTAGAGCCAGGTGTAGAACTGGGCCTCGCCCCGGAACTGCGCCAGCGCCCGGTAGGCGCGGATAAAAGTCTCTTGAGCGATGTCTTCGACCAGATCCACGTCGCGCACCATGCGCCCAATCAGGCGCTGGATGCGCCGCTGGTATTTGATGACGAGCAGCTCGAACGCCTTGGCGTCGCCCGCGACGCTGCGCTCGACCAGCCGCGCATCGCTGTCGGCGGCCTTGTCGGGCGGCGGCGGGGGCAGTTCGGCGCTCATGGCGGGGCGGGCGGGGTTGGAATCGGCTGCATGGCTGCCGATACTGCCACAGCGGGCGCGGGCGAAGAAAGCATAGGGTCAGGCTCGGCTGCCAGCAGGTTGAGCGCCTGCGCACCGCCGCCGGAGCGGCGCGGCGAATGCACGGCCCGGCGCAGGTCCAGCCAGCGCTCGGGCGCGGCTTGGCGCTCGGCCCACAGCCACAGGCTGGCACCCGCCGGGTTTTCAAGGCGCAGCAGCAGGCAGCGCTGGCTGTCGGCAATCACAAAAAGTTCATAGTCAGTCGCGCCGGTCTGGTAACTGGCGCTTTTCCAGCGCCAGAGCTGGCCGTCCCAGATGAGCTGGCCGCACGGGGAGTTTTTCCAGCTGACAGCGGCCAATGCGCCCGAGGCCAGCACGGCGGCGCAAGCAACCGCACTTTGAAGCCTTGATGCGCCGCCTAGCCAGCCCCACGCCAGCGTCAACCCCACACCCGCGAGCCACACACCGAACAACAAGCCGCCCAGAAAAGACGAACGCCCCAGCGGATAAGCAACCGGCGGGGCGTTGTGAAGGCTCAAGTCAATCAGGCGCTTCAGATGCGCTTGAACACCAGCGTGCCGTTGGTGCCGCCAAAACCGAAGTTGTTTTTCACGGCGAACTCTAATTTTGCATCCCGCGCCGTGTTGGCGCAGTAGTCCAGATCGCACTCGGGATCT
>CAIYKK010000567.1 GCA_903926695.1 uncultured Burkholderiales bacterium | reverse complement strand
TCAACGGCACCGTCGGCGCCATCACCGGCATCCGCGTGCATGAGACCGTGCCCGACACCGTACTGGACCGGGCGGATGAAATCATTCTGGTGGACGTCACCCCCGACGAGCTGCTGGCGCGCCTGAAGGCGGGCAAGGTGTACCTGCCGCAGCAAGCCGAACGTGCAGCCCAGAATTTTTTCCGCAAGGGCAACCTGATCGCCCTGCGTGAGATTGCCCTGCGCCGCACCGCCGAACACGTCGAAGACGATGTGCGCAGCTACCGCATCGAACAATCGCAAGCCGGACCGGGCAAGCTTCTCGCCAATGCGCCCGCCTGGAACACCTCTGGTGCCATCCTGGTCTGTGTCGGTCCCCATGAAGGGGCCGAACACGCCGTGCGCAGCGCCGCCCGGCTGGCCGGTCAGCTCAATGTGCGCTGGCATGCGGTGTATGTGGAAACCCCGGAACAGCAACGCCTGCCCGCTGCCGTGCGCGACCGCACACTGGCCGTGCTCAAGCTGGCCGAAGAACTGGGCGGCAGCACCACGGTGCTGACCGGCAGCGATGTGGCCACCGAACTGCTGCGCCAGGCGCACACGCTGAACTGCGCCACGCTGGTGACCGTCCGCCCCCGCCCCCGCGCCCGACGCTGGCAGGCGTTGTGGCGCATCCGGCACCCCAGCCTCACGCGCCAGCTCGCCACCCTCGCGCCCACGCTGGACATCGTCGAAGTCGGCATGGCCAGCAGCACGCGGCAGTTGCCCCAGGCGTTGCCGCGTGATGATCGCGACGACGATGAGGCCCGCGACTGGCGCGACGACTGGCCCGCTTATGCCTGGACCGTCGCCGCCTGCGTGCTGACCATCTTGCTCGCCCTGCCGATGCTGCCCCTGTTTGACCTGGCCAACATCGTCATGCTGTTCCTGCTGTACGTGGTGCTGGTCGCCGTCAAGCTGGGGCGCGGCCCGGCCATGCTCGCTGCCGTGCTGGGCGTGGCGTCGTTCGACTTTTTTTTTGTGCCGCCGCGTTTTTCATTTGCGGTCAGCGATGTGCAATACCTCGTCACCTTTGCCGTGATGCTGGGCGTTGGCCTGATGATCGGGCAACTCACCGCCAACCTGCGCTTTTCGGCGCGCATTTCCGCCAGCCGCGAGCGGCGCGCCCAGGCGCTGTTTGAGTTGACCCGCGACCTGTCCGCCGCTTTGCAGTTTGTCCAGGTGGTCGAGCTGGGCGAAGCAGCCGTGCAGCGCACCTTTGGCGGCCCGGCGCGTGTGCTGCTGACCGATGCCAAAGACCAGCTGGTGATCGGCGACGACCTGCCCGGCTCCATCGACGCCAGCATTGCCGACTGGGCTTTTCACCACGGCCAGCGCGCCGGACTGGCCACGGCCACGCTGCCTTCGAGCGCCTGGCATTACGTCCCGCTGCAGGCACCGATGCGCATTCGCGGCGTGCTGGCCTTGCAGCCGGCGGATGCGCGCTGGCTCTTGATTCCCGAAACCGTGCAGCAGCTCGAAACGCTGGCGCGCCAGATCGCCATCGCCATTGAGCGGGTGCATTATGTGGAAGTGGCGCAGTCCGCCGTGGTGCAAATGGAGTCCGAGAGCCTGCGCAGCACCTTGCTGGCGGCCATTTCGCACGACGTGCGCACGCCCTTGACGGTGCTGGTGGGGCTGACGGAATCGCTCGAACGCTCCAGCCCGCCGCTGGCCGACGCCCAGGCGGAAACGGCCCGCGCCATCAGCCACGAAGCGCGCCAGCTCAACGCGCTGGTGATCAACCTGCTGGACATGGCGCGCCTGCAAAGCGGCCAGATCACCCTGCGCAGCGACTGGCACTCGGTGGAAGAACTGGCGGGCAGCGCCATCCGCGCGGCGCAGCATGCGCTGGGCGATACGCTGGTGCAAACCGATATTCCCGCCGATCTGCCGCTGGTCGAGTTTGATGCGGCGCTGATGGAGCGGGTGCTGGTCAATCTTCTGGAAAACGCCGCCAAATACGGAATTTCTCCCGCGCCGCACCAGCGGCCCATTTTGATCAGCGCCAGGGTCACGCCGACCACGCTGGTGCTCAGCGTGCGCGACCACGGGCCGGGCCTGCCGCCCGCCAGCCACGGACAGGAGCAGGCGCTGTTTGAAAAATTCACCCGTGGCAAAACCGAATCGGCCACGCCCGGCGTTGGCCTGGGGCTGGCCATCTGCAAGGCCGTGGTCGAAGCGCACCGGGGCAGCATCACGGCGGCGCAGGCGCTGGGCGGCGGCGCAGAATTTATCCTCACCCTGCCGCGCAAGGCACCGCCTGAACTTCCTGATACCGTTGAGATCTGAACGCTTCCATCACTTCATTCCAACCGCACCATGCCCGCCCCGATTGCCGTCCTCATTGAAGACGAACCGCAGATTCGCCGCTTTGTGCGCGCCGCGCTCGAAGCCGAAGGCTGGCAGGTGCATGAAGCCGACACGCTCAAAAAGGGCTTGACGGAAACCGGCACGCGCAAACCCGACCTGCTGGTGCTCGACCTGGGCCTGCCCGATGGCGACGGCCTGGAACTGATCCGCGACGTGCGCGGCTGGTCTGGCGTGCCCATCGTGGTGCTGTCGGCGCGCTCGGATGAGGCGGACAAGATTGCCGCGCTCGACGCGGGCGC
>CAIYKK010000566.1 GCA_903926695.1 uncultured Burkholderiales bacterium | reverse complement strand
GTCCGCCAGCGAGCTGTCAGCCGACTCAAAGGCCGCCGAGGTTTTGGGCATATCGCGCACCCAGTCTTCCAGATACATCTCCATCTTCAGCCGCCCGATGATCCAGCCTGCAACGATGGCCACCGACAGCCCGAGGCCCAGATAAAGCAGCGCGACTTTCCAGCCGAACATGCCAAACAGTAGCGTCAGCGCCACCTCGTTGACCATAGGCGCGGAGATCAGAAAAGAAAACGTCACGCCCAGCGGCACGCCCGCCTGCACAAAACCGATGAACAGCGGCACCGCCGAGCACGAGCAAAACGGTGTCACGATGCCCAGCGAGGCGGCCATGACGTTGGCCAGCCCTTCGCTGCGCCCGGCCAGCAAGGCGCGGGTACGCTCGGGCGTGAAGTAGCTGTTAACCATGCCCATGACAAACACCACGCCGGTCAGCAGCATCAACACCTTGGGCGTGTCGTACAGAAAAAACTGCAGCGCCCCGCCCAGGTGGCTGGCGCGATCCACCGGCAGCGCGGCGACCAGCGCTTCGGATGCTGGCGCCAGCGTTTGGTACAGCGCCCACCACAGGGCAGCGGCCAGTGTCAGAAAAACAGCCGGTTGGCGCGCCGACCAGCGCCCAAGGGAAGAAGTAAGAGTGCTCATACCCGTGGAGACGAACGGGCGCGCCAAAAGACGCAGGAAACGCGAAAATTTTTTGTGGCGGCGGGTGCCGTGGCCGCTGGCGCGTTATGGGCGCGGCACAAAATCGGCCACATGACCGGCGCTGTCCAGCTGAACCTGGCAGGCTTGCGTCATGCGCGCCTTGAGCCGCTGGCGGGCGCGTTGCAGGCGCGATTTGGCTGCGCTCAGGCTCAAGCTGTTGGCGCGGGCGAAGTCGGCCTGGGCCACGCCCTGCAAATCGCACTGCGTGATGGCATCGCGGTCTTGTGCGCTCAGCTCGGCCAGCACGCGGGGCAGGCAGGCGGTGAGCTTGTCCACGGTGGCGGTTTCGGGTGTCAGCGCGGGCAGGTCGTCGGGCAGCGCCACCGTCTCGTGGGCCAGCCGGAAACGGTCAATCAGAATGTTGCGCGCCACTTCAAACAGCCAGGCGCGTGGGTTGTGCAACGCGTCAAAGCGCTCGCCTTGGCGCAGGGCTTTGAGAAAAATATCCTGCACCACATCGTCGGCCTGCGCCGCGTCATGCAGGCGGTGGCAAACCCAGTGGCGCAGCTCGGCCTCATGCGTTTTCCAGGCGGCGCTCAGGTCGTTCATGCGGAAGGCGCCAGCGCGTGGAAGCTGTGGTTCTCCGCTGACGGCACGCAGGCCATGAAAGCGTGACTTTCAATCAAAGGAAACTGCGCCGCGTCGGGCAGCTGGTAATGCCACCACTCACGCGGGTGATGCACAAAACCGGCTTCCAGCATCACCGTCAGCAGCTTCATGCGGTTGAGCTGGATGGCCGCCGGATGCGCTTCGTAAAAATGGTGCGACGCGGCGCTCATGGTGTCCACCGGCGTGCCCATGTCCAGCGCCTGGCCATGCGCGTCGATCAGTGTCAGGTCAACGGCCACGCCGCGTGTGTGGTTCGAGCCTTTTTTCGGGTCGGCGATGTAGTCCGGGTTGGGTGCGACGGCCCACAGCGCCTCTTGCGCCTCCTGCGGGCGAAAGGCGTCGAGGATTTTCAGCCGCAGGCCAAACAGCGCCCGCGCCGCGTCAATCGCCTTGCGCAGGCCGATTTCCGCCTGCGGGTGCAAAAAGCACAGCGGATGCGCGTAAATGATCTGGCCGGTGAAGTTGTTGTCCGTCGCGTAGATCAGCGCGATGGCGGCATCGTGCGTCTGCTCGGTGATGTGGATGAGTGGGGGCGGGTGGGGCATAAATTTTGAAATGAAAGTCGTGGTTCAGTTTTGAGTCCGATGCTCCACAAGTCCACATTGACGGCTCAACTGGGTGATTGAAAGAGGTACAAGAATCGTTAAAACTGATGAAATAGATTAATTTTAATATATTCGTACTGATATAATTTGGCTGTTGTGAAATAGTTTTTTAATGCGGAAAAAAACATTAAATTTTACTCTTGCTTCAGGGTAAGCTGTTGATTCTAAAAGATTTTTTAATATTTTTGGCGAGCCTAGTATTTGATGTTTTGTCGATTTAATCAGCTTTGAGGAAAATAACATGAAAAGCGGCCAGTCTTTCGTTGAGAAGAGCGCAGATGGGGCAACCGCCAGTTTGAGTCAAACGGCCAAAATTCTTTTGGCGCATCAGATGAACGAGTTGATTGACCATCGGGGTTGGAAGCAGTCGGAGGTGGCTGAAATCACTGGCATGACCCAGCCCAAGGTGTCGCAGGTTCGGCGCTGCCAGCTTCAGAACATCTCGCTCGAACGGCTGATGCAGGCGTTGGTAGCGCTGGGTCAACGCGTCGAGATCGTTGTTCGACCACCATCGCGTACAGGAGCGTCGGGTATTACGGTGGTGCAGCGATGAAGAAAAACCAACTGGGAACGGTGGCGTTTCCATGAAGTACGCCTATGAAGACATGAACGACGACCAGTTCGAGCGGCTGGTTGTCTGCATTTGCCGATATCTTCTCGGCATTGGTGTCCAAGGATTTGCCAAGGGGCCAGACGGTGGGCGGGATGCAAAATTCGTGGGGACAGCTGAACAGCACCCGAGCAAAGCCGCGCCTTGGGTCGGCACCACAATCATTCAGGCCAAGCACACCAATGGTTACAACAAGAGCTTTTCCGAGGGTGATTTTTACAGCAAGACATCGCAAAAGACCACTGTCGGTGAAGAAATCCCGCGCATCAAGAAGCTGCGCGTCAAGGGGCAGCTCGACCACTACATGCTGTTCTCGAACCGGCGACTTGCTGGTAATGCTGAAAGCGAAATCAGGCAGCATATTTCCCAAGAATGCGCCATTGCGGAGGGGTCAATTGCGTTGGTCGGAGTTGAGCAGCTTGAGCTATGGCTGAAGTACTTCCCTAATGCGGCAAAGGCTGCTGACCTTGACCCCATCGATTCTCCACTGATCGTAAGTCCAGACGATCTTGCCGAAGTTGTCCAGGCCTTCGCCAAACAACGCGATGTCATGGCCGCAGTCCTTGATACGCCACCCCAAATAAGGGTCAAGTATGAGGTGAAGAACGCGCTCAACAACATGACGCCCGAGTACGCCAAGGCCCAACTCCGAAGGTACCTCAAAGAGACAGCACAGATCAAAGCTTTCCTTGCTGCGCCTGAGAATTACGAACTCTTGCAGTTGTACGAGTCCGTGGTGGATGAGTTTCAGCTAAAAATCATCGCCAAGCGCCGCGACTACCAATCTTTCGACGCCGTCATGGAGCATCTGGCAGATCTGCTATTCAGCCGCGATCCGGTGCTGCGTCAGCATGGGCACAAGCCTCTGACGCGGCTGGTCTTGTTCTACATGTACTTTAATTGCGACATTGGCGAGGTTGAAGATGGCGATGCTTAGGCCCACCAAACATTCCCATCCTGACCGGACTGTGATCAATGTCGCGCTGAGATTGCTTGTTCGTCTAAAGCGTCAGCGCTTGGACGGCTACGACGACCTGCGTAAGTTTGCCAAGAAAAGCGTGGAAGGCGGCGAGGTGCTTTTCTTGCCCGCGCTGAATTTTCTCTTTCTCATGGGCTTGATTGACTATCGCCCAAAGATTGACTCTATCGAGTATGTAGGCCCCAATGAAGCTATCTAGACTTTATACGAATCAACCAATTTTTTTTGAACCGATTGATTTCACTCCGGTGCTAAATGTTGTTATGGCGGAGATTCGCCTGCCTGAGAACAAAGACAAGGATACCCATAACCTGGGCAAGACCTCATTGGGGCGGTTGCTTGACTTCGCGTTTCTTTCCAGTCGTGACCCAAAATTTTTTCTTTTTAAGCACGAGAGCCGATTTAAGGATTTCATCTTCTTCCTGGAGATTGAACTTGGAGATGCATCGTTTGTCACTATTCGTCGAAGCGTAAGAGATGCCAGCAAAATAGCCTTCAAAAAGCATCAGGCTGGGCATCAGGACTTTTCTGGTTTTTCGTTAGAGGAGTGGGATCACCGAGATATTGCTTTTGAGCGCGCCCGTATATTGCTAGATGGCTTGTTGGATTGGCGTGCCACTGCACCTTGGAAATATCGTTCAACCTTGGGGTACTTGTTGCGCTCCCAAGAGGACTATCGTGATGTGTTTCAGCTCGGTGTGGCAGTTGGGCGCCATGCCTACTGGAAACCATTTCTCGCACATTTGCTGGGTTTTGATTCCCAGTTGGTCAAGGGACATTATGAAAAGGAAGTCGAACTCGCACGCAAGGAGGAGACTGCCCAAGTAATCCGAAATGAATTGGGCGGCAGTTCAGTTGAAGACATTAGCAAGATTGATGGCCTGTTGCTTCTGAAGGTCAATGATGCCGAGAAGAAAAAGAAGTTGCTCGATGCCTTTGATTTTCGCGCGCAAGACAAGGACAAGACCAAAGAACTGGTTGATGGCATTGACCAAAGAATTTCATGGCTTAATAACCGGCGTTATTCACTTAATCAAAACAAGAAAAAAATTGAAACATCACTTGGCGATGATCAAATCTTGTTTAACCCTGATGAGGCGCAGCGCTTGTTTCTGGAGGCTGGCGTTTTTTTTGCAGGGCAGATTAAAAAAGATTTTCAGCAACTGATCTCTTTCAATCGCGCCTTAAGCGAGGAGCGTCGCCAGTACTTGCTGGAGGAACGTGATGAAATCGATGCTGAATTAAAGGAGGTTAATGCCGAGTTGACATTGCTGGGCCGTAAGCGGTCCGAGATGCTGTCGTTTCTCAGCAGCACAGATGTATTCGCCAAGTACAAACTGGTGGCTGATGAGTTGGTCACTCTGCGTGCCGACATCACGTCTTTCGAGCGCCAACGTGCCTCTATGCACCGCCTTCAGACGCTGCGGGCCGAAATCAGGGCGCTGACCGAAGAATGCGGCCACCTGCAAAGCGCAATCGAGGCAGATGTTGAGAGGCAGAATTCCGACAAGGGCAGCCGCTTTTCTGCCATTCGTGTCTATTTCAGTGAGGTGGTTGAAGACGTGATTGACCACAAAGCCTTGCTTAGTGTGTCTCCCAATCGTGAAGGTCATCTGGAGTTCAAGGCCGAAATCCTTGACGAGGCTGGTAATGCCACGAGTGCCGACATGGGGCACACGTATCGCAAGCTCCTTTGCATTGCATTTGATCTTGCGGTTTTGCGCGCTCACCTCGGTGAAAAATTCCCGCGCTTCGTTTACCACGATGGCGTTTTTGAGTCGCTGGACAATCGAAAGAAGGAAAATCTGCTGGCCGTGATTCGGCAGTATGCCGACCTCGGCTTGCAGCCCATCATCACGCTGATCGATTCAGATTTACCACCTCGGGCACTGGATGATCCAGTGTTTGCGCCAGAAGAGATTGTGGTTACGCTGCATGATGAAGGCGATCAGGGACGATTGTTCAAGATGCCATCGTGGTAGCGAAGCGGGTAATACATGTCGTGTTTGCCACTGGTTTAATAGTCGCCGGTAATTCAGGCTCTGTTTGCGCGCCTCCTGCAGTGGCTTACTTATGCCGCAGAGCCTCAATTTGGTCAATTCTGGCAGTCCTGCGACCCACGAAGTCGCCAAATACCGCACCCATTGACGCCCAAATTGAGCAGCGGATTCAAAGCTTGTGCGACAGCTATTGAAAAGCCACCTCCGAAAAACTCCGCAACTTCCGGCTGTGCAACTGGCTAATCCCCTCGGCCCTCAATAACTCCACCGCCCGCATGCCGATGCGCAAATGCTGGTCCACGCGGTCGCGGTAAAACTGGTTCGCCATGCCGGGCAATTTAATCTCGCCGTGCAGCGGCTTGTCGCTCACGCACAACAGCGTTCCGTAGGGTACCCGGAACCGAAAACCATTGGCCGCAATCGTCGCGCTTTCCATGTCCAGCGCAATGGCGCGGCTCTGGCTGAAGCGGCGTTGCGGCTGGTTGTTGGGCAGCAACTCCCAGTTGCGGTTATCGGTCGAGGCCACGGTGCCGGTGCGCATGATGCGTTT
>CAIYKK010000565.1 GCA_903926695.1 uncultured Burkholderiales bacterium | reverse complement strand
TTTCATGCCGTCGGTGTGCGTCTTAAAACAGCGCCCAAGTCCGTCCTTGAAGTTTTTTACGATGTCTCGCGCCGCGATGCGCGCATGCGCCAGTTCACCGACCGCGCCCGCGAAGCCGGTGTGCGCCTGATCGAGTCCGACGGCCTGCGCCTGGCCAAGATGTGCGGCAGCCACGGCCATCAGGGCGTTGTCGCCCGTGTCGATGCCGTCGCGCAAGTCACGTCGCTCGACGAGCTGCTGGAGCAGCTTGAAGAATCCGGCAGCGCCCAGCCGCTGCTGCTGGTGCTCGACGGCGTGACCGATCCGCACAACCTGGGCGCCTGCCTGCGCGTGGCCGACGGCGCAGGCGCGCAAGCCGTGATTGCGCCCAAAGACCACGCCGCCGGCATCAACGCCACCGTGGCCAAGGTCGCCAGCGGCGCAGCGGAAACCGTGCCGTATTTCATGGTGACCAACTTGGCGCGCACGTTGAATGAATTGAAAGAGCGCAATATCTGGTGCATTGGCACCAGCGACGACGCGACCAAAACGATTTACGACGTGGATTTAACCGGCCCGGTCGCCTTGATTTTGGGCGCAGAAGGTGAGGGCATGCGCCAGCTCACGCGCAAGACCTGCGACGAGCTGGTCAGCATTCCCATGCGCGGCGCGGTCGAAAGCCTGAATGTGTCCGTCGCCAGCGGCGTGTGCCTGTACGAAGCACTGCGCCAGCGCCAGCCCCGCTGATCAACATCACTGCCCTGGCTTGGGCAGTTTTTTACAGCCGCGACGTGTAGCCCAACGCCGCTGAAATTTCATTGGCTGTGGCTTGCAGCTTGGGCAGCCAGTGCTCTTCGAGCCGGTCCGCCGGGGCTGAGATCGACAAGCCCGCGACCAGTTTTTTCTGATCGTCATAAATACCGGCGGCCATGCAGCGCACGCCCAGTTCAAGCTCTTCGTTGTCGCGGGCGATGCCGTATTGACGCGCTTTGGAGAGTTCTCGCTCCAGTACGGCCAGGTCGGTGATGCTGTTGCGCGTCTGGCCCGGCAGGCCGGTGCGGGTGGCGTAGTTGCGCAGGCGCTGCGGCTCGTCAAACGCCAAAAACAGCTTGCCCACCGAAGTTAAATGCAGCGGCGCCCGCCCGCCAATGGCGCGCACCACCTGCATGCCCGAGCGCTCGCTGAAGGCGCGCTCCACATAGACGATTTCATCGCCCTGGCGCATGCTCAGGTTGACCGGCTGCTGCGTCAGCTTGTGCAGCTCGCGCATGGGCACCAGCGCCGCATCGCGCACATTGAGCCGCTCCTTGACGAGGTTGCCCAGCTCCAGCAGGCGCATGCCCAGGCGGTAATTGCCCGCGCCGGGGCGCTCGACAAACCGCCCCGACACCAGATCGTTCAGGATGCGGTGCGCGGTTGAGGGGTGAAGGCCGGATTCTTCGCTGATTTCTTTGAGGGAGACTGGCTCTTCGTGCGTGGCCAGAATTTCGAGCAAATTGAAAATGCGCTCAATGACCTGAACGGTCGGTGTGGTGGGCGTGGAGCGGTCGGGCTTGTTCATCAGTTTGCGCGTGAAAACTCGGCCTTCAGGCCGGGGAGGTGAAGCGCGGAACACGAGGTGTTCCTTGGCTAGCGGTGGCGTACCTGTCACGTCCATTTTTGCCACCCATGAATAAGGTGCAGGTTTTTCACCTGCTCGGCCTTTCGGCTAGCCCGCAAGGGCCTTGTGACCCACGCCTTGCGGCGTATGTCCCCTCGGGAATGTCAGCAACCGGCTCCTGCTTTTGGGGGTAGCGACTAAAACCTTCGCCCCTTTCCTTTACCTTTGGGCTGCATGATCAAAGTTCTTGCAGAGCAGCAAACTGGATTTCTCCTCAAGCTCCGCCCTTTGGGGGCGGGGTAGTTGACATGCAGACTTTCCGCATGAAATTTTACCTTGTGAAATAAAGCTTTCGGGTTTTCATTAGCCGGTGGCTTGTTTCAGGTCGCTTGCCGTTCCTTGTGGGGAGCGGTTTGGTCGGTCTCAAGCTGGCTCGGCGGGCGCTTGGGGCAGTTTGGGCGCTTGGGGCTTGTCGGCGGGAAGCCACTGGCCATTGGTCAGAATTTCGCTGGGGCTGAATCCGCGCTTGTAGCTCATCTTGGAGCTTTGGGCGATCCAGTAGCCTAGATAGACGTAGGGCAAATTGAGCTGGCGCGCCTGCTCGATTTGCCACAGCACGCCGTAGTTGCCGTAGCTGGCCCGTGGGTCCGGCTCATAAAAGGTATAGACCGCCGAAATGCCGTCTTCGAGCACATCCACGATGGATACCATCCTGAGCGCGCCCGCTTCGCCATTGGGCAGCGGCTCGCGGAATTCGACGAGGCGCGAATTGACCCGGCTTTGCAGTAAAAACTGGGTGTACTGGTCAATGCTGTCGTGGTCCATGCCGCCGCCCGCGTGGCGGGTGTTTTGGTAGCGCAGGTAGAGCTGGTAGTGCTCGGGCATGAAGCACAGTTTCAAAATCCGCACCTGCAGCGCCTGGTGCTGTTTCCAGGCGCGGCGCTGGCTGCGGTCGGCTTTGAATTGCCCGACCGGCACGCGCAGTGGCACGCAGGCCTGGCAGCCCTCGCAACAAGGGCGGTAGGTGAACATGCCGCTGCGCCGGAACCCAAGGCTGACGAGTTCTGAATAAGCGCTGTTGTTGATCAGGTGGCTGGGCGTGGCGACCTGCGAGCGCGCCTGCCTGTCCGGCAGGTAGCTGCAAGGGTAGGGCGCTGTGGCGTAAAACTGCAGGCTTTGCAGGGGCAGGTCTTTGAGGTGCGTCACGGTGATGGAGGCGTTTCGGCTGTCAAAAGCTGATTCCAGTATAGGGGGTTGAATTCCCAGCGGGGTGTGGTTGTGTGTACCGTCTGATCAAGGTGAAGCGCAAAATCGGCGCGGCTGATTTCAGCGGCGCCCAGCGAGGCCAGATGGCCGGTGTTTTGCTGGCAGTCGATCATGGCCACGTCCTGCGCCCAGCAAAAGGCTACCAAGGCCGCCAGCGCGATTTTCGACGCGTCCGTCTGGTGCGCAAACATGGACTCGCCAAACACCATACGCCCCAGATTCACGCAGTACAGGCCGCCCGCGAGCTGGCCGTCTATCCACGTTTCCACGCTGTGGGCGTGACCGGCGCGGTGCAGTTCGAGGTAAGCCTGCACCATTTCGGGCACGATCCAGGTGCCGTTCTGACCGGCGCGGGGCTTGCCAGCGCAGGCGCGGATGACGGCTAAAAAGTCGCTGTCAAAGCGAATTTCGCACTGCGGGCTTTGGCGGAACTGCACCAGGCGCTTGCGCAGCGAGCGGTGCAGTTTGAAATGGCGCGTTTGCAGCACCATGCGCGGGTCCGGGCTCCACCACAGCACCGGCTGGCCCAGGCTGAACCACGGAAAAATCCCCTGCGAATACGCCTGCAGCAGCGTCG
>CAIYKK010000564.1 GCA_903926695.1 uncultured Burkholderiales bacterium | reverse complement strand
GGCGGGTGAAACCGAGCCGCCAAACAGCTCGGTCGATTCCACCCCGGTCAGCAGGTTCACCAGACCGCCTTGGGCGCGAGCAGGCGCTCGACCGGCACGCCGCCTTCGAGGTGGCTGTCAAAGATTTCGTTGACATCTTCCGGCGTGACACCGCGATACAGAACGCCTTCTGGATAAACCAGCACGTTGGCGCCATTTCGCAGGGGCCGACGCAGCCGGAGTTGGTGATGCCGATCTTTTCATAAGCCTGGCGCTTTTGCTGTTCGGCCCAGAAGGCCTGCAGCACGGCAACCGAGCCCTTGGCCGCGCACGAGCCACGCGGGTGCGCAGGCGGGCGGTTCTGGGTGCAGACGAAAACGTGGCGAAGGGGTTTTCCCATGATGCAAGGCCTTTCTTTAACCGAACTTGAACAAGATACCGTGGCCGCCGCGTGGGTATTCCCAATCGACATTCATGTGCTCGCTGCAGATGATGCGGCAGCTGCCGCATTCGAGGCAGCCGTCAGTGATCAGCGTTACGGTGCCGTTGCCTTCGATCTTGTAGCAAGACGCCGGGCAGACAAAGGTGCAGCTTTTCACCACACACTCATTGGTGCAGACATCGGCGCTTTTGATCTTGATGTGGGGCCGCCCGGCATCGACGCGGTAGCGGTTCTGGAAGAGTTTTTCTTCCACATTGACGGTGATGGGAGTCATCGGATGGCCTTCCAGAGTTTGTACGCATCGCCGACCAAGCCGGTGAGCTTGCGGGTCTTGCGGAAGTTGGCAAAAATTTCGCGCTCTTTGGTTTTTTTGTCCACGCCATCCACGGTGATCATGGTGCGCGCCGCCTGCGCCACCATGTCCGGGTAGCTGGTGAAGAACTGCGGGTTCTTGTGCAGCACGGTGGGCATGTCGCGGTATTTGTACAGGTCTTTCATCACAAAGCTGTCGTCCAGCGCTGTTTTGTAGGGCTTGAGCGACTCGGCGCGGCACTCTTTGCCAGCGGCTTTGGCGTTGATGACGGTTTCGGCGGCCAGGCGGCCCGTGGTCATCGCCAGGTTCGAGCCTTCGCGGTGAACGGCGTTCACAAAACCGCCCGAGTCGCCGACGATCATCCAGCCGTGGCCGTAGATTTGCGGAATGGCGTTAAACCCGCCTTCGGGGATCAGGTGGGCGCAGTATTCCTTCATCTCGCCGCCTTCGATCAAGGGGGCAATCGACGGGTGGCGCTTCATTTGTTCGAGCAGCGCGTAAGGGCTGGTGCGGTTCGGGTTGTTCTTGAAGTCGCCCAGCATGCAGCCCACGCCAATCGTCAGCGACTCCTTGTTGGTGTACAGAAAACCCGTGCCCATCATGCCGTCGGTGATGCGCCCCACCATCTCGATCACGACGCCCGACTCCTCTCCGACGCTAAAGCGCTGGCGAATCACGTCTTCGGGCATGAACAGGATTTCCTTGACCGCCAGGGCGACGTTCTCGGCCTTGATCTCGCCGTGCAGACCGGCCTTGCGCGCCAGCGTCGAATTCACGCCGTCGGCCAGAATCACCACGTCGGCAAAGACCTCGCCCTGCAGCCGGTCGCAGCTCACGCCGACGACCTGGTCGCCGTCCATGATCAGGTGATTCACCGTGGTTTCGCAAATCAACAAAGCGCCCGCTTCGCGCACTTTCGAGCTGAACCACTTGTCAAACTGCGCCCGGATGATGGTGTAGCGGTTGTACGGCGGTTTGTTGTAGTCCTCGCTGCGGATGTGGGTGCCGACGAAAGAGGTTTCGTCGAGCAGCCACATGCGTTGCTCGATGATGTGGCGCTCCAGCGGCGCGTCGTCGCGGAAGTCGGGAATGATTTGTTCGAGCGCGTTGGCGTACAAAATCGCGCCCTGCACGTTTTTGCTGCCGGGGTATTCGCCGCGTTCGATTTGCAGCACTTTGAGGCCCGCCTTGGCCAGCGTGTAGGCCGCCGCGTTGCCCGAGGGGCCAGCGCCGACGACGATGGCGTCGAATTGGGATGGTTTTTTCATCTCGTTCTCCTGTGAGCGGGTCAGGCGACTTGGCGGCTGCGCAGCGCCAGATGGGCGGCGAAAGCCTGGGTCAGCGCGGGCAGCACCTGCATGGCGTTGCCGACGATGCCGTAGTGCGCAAATTCAAAAATCGGCGCGTTCACGTCGGTGTTGATGGCGACGATCACGTCAGCCGCCTCGCAG
>CAIYKK010000563.1 GCA_903926695.1 uncultured Burkholderiales bacterium | reverse complement strand
GAACCCAGCCCGCCAATGATCACCATAAACAGCAGGCGAAACGAGATTTCCACCGAGAAGGCCGCTGGCTCCCACGAGCCCAGATGCACAAAGGCCCACAGCGCGCCCGCCATGCCGATGATGAAAGAGCTGACCGCAAAGGCGCTGAGTTTGGCGTACATGGGCCGGATGCCGATGACCGAAGCGGCCACGTCCATGTCACGAATCGCCATCCATTCGCGGCCAATCGCGCCGCGCACCAGATTTTTGGCCAGCAGTGCCACGACCACCAGCAGGCTCAGGCAGAACAGGTATTTGGCGGCGGCGTTGTCAATCGGCAGGCCGAACACCTGCAACTGGCTCACCGACACCGAGCCGGAGGCCGAATCGTTGGTCAGCCACTTGATGCGCAAAAACATCCAGTCGCTGAAAAACTGCGCCGCCAGCGTCGCCACGGCCAGATACAGCCCCTTGACGCGCAGGCTGGGCAGGCCGAACAAAATGCCAAACGCCATCGCGCACAGCCCGCCCAAAATCAGTGCCGGAATCAAGGGCAGGCCCGGAATCCGCACAAAAAAGTTGTAAGCGCCGTAAGCGCCGACCGCCATGAACGCGCCCGAGCCGAGCGAAATCTGGCCGCAGTAGCCCACCAGAATATTCACCCCGATGGCCGCCAGCGACATGATCACCAGCGGAATAAAAATCGAGGAATACAAATAGTCGCTGGCCAGCAGCGGCACGCCGATAAAAGCAAAGGCAATCAGCAAACCGATGGCAATGCGGTCCTGCGTGATCGGGAAAATCTGCTGATCGGCCCGGTAGGTCGTTTTGAACTGGCCGTTTTCGCGGTAGAGCATGGGGTTTCCTTATTCTTCTTCTGGGGGATCAGACGCGGTCGATGATTTTTTCGCCGAACAGGCCTTGCGGGCGGAACAGCAAAAACACCAGCGCCAGCACATAGGCAAACCAGATTTCAATGCCGCCGCCGACAAACGGGCCGAGATACACCTCGGAGAGCTTTTCGCCCACGCCGATGATCAGCCCGCCCAGAATCGCGCCCGGCACCGAAGTCAGGCCGCCCAGAATCACCACCGGCAGGGCGCGCAGGGCGACCGTGGTCAGCGAAAACTGCACGCCCAGCTTGGAGCCCCAGATCATCCCGGACACCAGCGCGACAACCCCGGCCACGCACCAGACGATGACCCAGATGCGGTTCAGCGGAATGCCAATCGACTGGGCCGCTTGGTGGTCATCGGCGACGGCGCGCAGGGCGCGGCCCGTGCTGGTTTTCTGGAAAAACACACTCAGCAAAATCACCAGCGCGGCGGCGATACCGGCGGCAATCACGTCCTCTTTGTTGACCAGAATGCCGCCCGGAAACACCGAGTCGAGCATAAAAATCGGGTCTTTCGGCATGCCGATGTCGATCTTGTAGATGTCGCTGCCAAACAGCGTCTGGCCCAGGCCTTCGAGAAAATACGCAATGCCCAGCGTCGCCATCAGCAGCGTCGCGCCTTCCTGATTGACCAGATGGCGCAGCACCAGCCGCTCAATCAGCCAGGCCACGACAAACATCAACCCGCCTGCCATCACAAACGCGATCAGGTTGGCGACAAACAGGTTTTCGATGCCAGTCCAGGCCGGAATCCACTCCGAAAAGCGCGCCATGCCCAGCGCCGCGAACAGCACCATCGCGCCCTGCGCAAAGTTAAACACGCCCGAAGCCTTGTAAATCAGCACAAAGCCCAGCGCCACCAGTGAATACAGCATGCCCGCCATCAGGCCGCCGATCAGGGTTTCAAGAAAAAATGCCATGTTGTTCTTCTTCCTGCTTTTAGTGGCTGGTGCCGAGGTAGGCGCTGATCACGTCTTCGTTGGCGCGTACTTCTTCGGGCGCGCCGTCGCCGATTTTTTTGCCGTAGTCGAGCACGACCACGCGGTCAGAAATGTCCATCACCACGCCCATGTCGTGTTCGATCAGGACGATGGTGGTGCCGAACTCCTCGTTCACGTCCAGAATAAAGCGGCACATGTCCTGCTTTTCCTCGACGTTCATGCCCGCCATTGGCTCATCTAACAGCAGCACTTGCGGCTCCATTGCCAGCGCACGGCCCAAGTCCACGCGCTTTTGCAGGCCGTAAGGCAACTGGCCGACAGGCGTTTTGCGGTAGGCCTGAATTTCCAGAAAGTCGATGATGCCTTCGACAAACTCGCGATGCCGGATTTCCTCGCGCTCGGCGGGGCCGATACGCAGCGCCTGCAGCAGCAGGTTGCTTTTGATTTTCAGGTTACGCCCGGTCATGATGTTGTCGATCACGCTCATGCCCTTGAACAGCGCCAGATTTTGAAATGTGCGCGCCACGCCCATTTCGGCGACCTGGCGCGAGTTCATGTGGTCAAAAGTTTTGCCGCGAAAGGTGATGGAGCCTTCGGACGGCGTATAGACCCCGTTGATGCAGTTGAGCATGGAGCTTTTGCCCGCGCCGTTGGGGCCGATGATGGAGCGGATTTCATGCTCCTTCACGTTGAAAGAAATGTCGGTCAGCGCCTTGACGCCGCCAAAACGCAGGCTGATGTTTTTCACGTCCAAAATGACGTCGCCAATTTTTTTTGTCATGGGAAGTGTCTTTACGCGGCGGCTTGGATCGGGGGAAAGGTGATGGCGTCCGAGAGTTTGAGCGTGGCGCTGACGCTGCCCGTGCGGCCATCCTCGAACTTGACGGCGGTTTCGATGTACTGCTCGCTGCGCCCGGCGTAGAGCGCCTCGCCCAGCACGCCGTATTTATCGGCAATAAAACCGCGCTTGACCTTGTTGGTGCGCGTCAGCTCGCCGTCGTCGGCGTCCAGCTCTTTGTGCAGCACCAGAAAGCGGCTGACCTGGCTGCCCGCCAGCAGCACGTCGCTGGCCAGATCGGCGTTGACCTTTTCGACGCACTCTTTGATCAGCTGATAGACCTCGGGTTTTTGCGCCAGATCGGTGTAACCGGCGTAAGGCAGGTTGCGCCGCTCGGCCCAGTTGCCCACGGCGTCGAAGTCGATGTTGACCATCGCGCAGGCGCGCTCGCGCCCGTCGCCCAGCGCCACCACTTCTTTGATGAAGGGGAAAAATTTCAGCTTGTTTTCAACGTATTTGGGCGCGAACATCGCGCCGTCGTTGGCCCCGCCCTTGATGCGGCCCACGTCTTTCACGCGGTCGATGATTTTCAGGTGGCCGTGCGCGTCAAGGAAACCCGCGTCGCTGGTGTGATACCAGCCGTCGGCGGTCAGCACTTCGGCGGTGGCCTTGGAGTTTTTGTAATATTCCTTGAGCAGCCCGGCGGACTTGACCATGATTTCGCCGTTGTCGGCGACTTTAATTTGCACGCCGCGAATCGGCACGCCCACGGTGTCGGCGCGCGCCTGGTTGTCGGGCTGCAGGCAGACAAACACGGCGGTTTCCGTTGAGCCGTAGAGCTGCTTGAGATTCACGCCAATCGAGCGGTAAAACGTGAACAGGTCCGGGCCAATCGCCTCGCCCGCCGTGTAGGCCACACGCACGCGGCTGAAACCCAGGTTGTTGCGCAGCGGGCCATAGACCAGCACGTTGCCGACGGCGTATTTCACGCGGTCCAGCGCGCTGACTGGCTCGCCGTTCATCAGCGCCGGGCCGACGCGTTTGGCCACGTCCATGCAGGCGGCGAACATTTTGCGTTTCAGTGTGCCTGCGTCTTCCATGCGGATCATCACGCTGGTGAGCAGGCCTTCAAAAATGCGCGGCGGCGCAAAATAATCCGTCGGGCCGACTTCGTTCAGGTCACTCGTCCCCGTGCTGGCCGACTCGGGGCAGTTGACCACGTAGCCGCAGGCCAGCCACTGGGCGTAGCTGAAGATGTTCTGGCCGATCCACGCGGGCGGCAGGTAGGCCAGCACTTCTTCGGCGCTGGTCAGTTTGTCGAATTCGGCACCAGCGGTGGCGCGGTCCAGCAGCGTCGTGTGGGTGTGAACCACGCCTTTGGGATTGCCCGTGGTGCCGGAGGTGAAAAACATCGCCGCCACGTCGCCCGGCTGAATTTTGGCGACTTCGCTGCGAAACCACTGCGGGTTCTGCGCGGCAAAGGTTTTGCCCGCTTCGATCAGCGTGTCCAGCGAATCGAGGCCCGGCTCGTCGTACTTGCGCAGGCCACGCGGGTTATCGTAATAAATGTTGGAGATTTGCGGGCAGCTTTCGCGGATTTCGATCAGCTTATCGACCTGCTCCTGGTCTTCGACCATCGCAAAGCGCACTTCGGCATTGTTCAGCGGAAAGACACATTCGGCACCGACTGCGTCCTGGTACAGCGGCACGGGAATCGCGCCCAGCGACTGCGCGGCCAGCATGGTGGCGTACAGGCGCGGGCGGTTGGTGCCGATCACCACCATGTGTTCACCACGCGCCAAGCCTGCCTGGTGCAGCCCGGCGGCGAGCTGCTCGACCAGCGTGGCCAGTGTGGCCCAGCTGTGGGCCTGCCAGATGCCGTATTCTTTTTCGCGCATGGCCGGGGCGGCGGGGCGCTCGGCGGCGTGTTTGAGCAGCAGTTGGGGGAACGTGGTCTGCATCGCTGTCTTTGTCTCCATTGTTTTTCAGAGCCGCCGCCTTGCATTGGCAAGGGCGGCTCATTTGTCACGAATGGTAGAGCGACGTTTGACGCTATGTTGTCACTGCGAAGACAATTTAGGGGTAAGTCCTATCCGGGAGTACGCGCACCCCGGACGTGCCAGACTTAGCGGATCAGGTGGCTGTTGGGGCCGACCATGGTCAGGTCCACGTAGTGCGAGGCGCTGGGCGAGCCTTCGTTAAAGCTCACTTCAAAGCCGCCCAGGTCGTAGCGTTTGAGCCCCCAGGCGCTGTCGATAAAGCTGCTGCGCGTCGGGGTGCGTCCGGCGCGGCGCAGGATTTCGGCAAACACCCGCGCATTGACGTAGCCCTCCAGCGCCAGGTGCGACGGCTCCAGCGCCGTGCCCGAGGCTTTCCAGGCCGCGAGGAAGTCACGTACCAG
>CAIYKK010000562.1 GCA_903926695.1 uncultured Burkholderiales bacterium | reverse complement strand
TCTGCTGCGCCAGGAGGCGGCGCTGACAGCTGCTACCGAGGCGCGCAGCGTGGCCACCGCTGAGCTGGCGCTGCTGGGCCAGCAGCAGGCGCGGGTCTCCGCGCAGATCACAGCGGCGGCGGCAGCTCAAACAGCCGCTCAAGGTGCCCTGACCGCCGCCACAAGCACCGGCACGGCGGCGGCTGGATTGGGGACTGCAGCCATGACGGCGCTGGGCGGCCCCATTGGGCTGATCACCCTGGCGCTGGGTGCGGGCGCTGCCGCCTGGATGTATTGGGGCAGCACGGCAAAGACCAACGCAGAACAGGTCGAAAAAAGCGTTTTTGAAACGTCAAAATCGATTATTGAAACCCTGGATGCGCAAATCAAAAGAATCGACGAGCGCAACGCCGCGCTCGCTTACAAGCCAGACCTGAAAGAAAACGCCTCTACCGAAGCCATCGGCGCGCTGCAGCAAAAAATCAATCAGCTCCAGTCGCTCAAGACCAACAGCGGTCAAGAAGAGGCCGTGCGCCTGGTTGAAATCAACAAGCTGCTGGCCGCCCGAGGTTCAATCGAACAGCGCGTGGCAGAGTTTTCGCAAAAATCGGAAGAAGAGCGCAGCCGCCGCGCCAAAGGCGCTGCTGGCGCTGCTGCGCAGGAAATCATCCAAAAGCAGTCGGGCGTGCCCAAAAGCTACCTGACCGACCTCAAGACGCTGAAGGACGCATGGGATACCGGCGCGATGTCGCAAGAGGTGTACGTCAAAGCCGCCTCCCAGCTTGCCAACGAGACCTACAAGTCCTCTACAGCGGGCAAGGATGCCGCCAAGGACAGCGCTGCAGGGTCCAGGGCCAACAAGGCCGGGGCGCGTGCTGGCGCGGCTGTGGACCGCGATTCGATGGCCGAACAGATTGCGGCCTACAAAAACGCCGACAAAGCCATCCTCGACAGTCGGCAGGACTTTTACAGCGCGATGGGCTATGCGGCGCAAATGGGCGAAAAGACCAGCATCGAAGCCATCACGCAAGGGCTGGATCAGGAGCTTGAAGTGTGGATGCAGCGCTCGGCCCTGATCAATGCCGAACTGGAGCTGTTGCAGAAAAAGAAAAATTCGCAGAAAGAGCAGGAAGACGCACGGGGCCGCCTGGCAGCGCTGGAGCGCGACTACGAACAGGCCCAGCTCAAGGGCGCTGGCGAAGTGGCCGTCATCCTGCGCCAGCAGAGCGTGGCGTTTGTGGAGGCAGAAGCCTCGGCCAAGTCGTATCTCGACACGCTCAACCAGCAGTATGGCCGCGAACTCGCTGGTGTTGGCCAGGGCACCAAGACACGCGACCGTGCCTCTGCCGTGGCCCAGATCACAGACCGGTATGCCCAGCAAACCGAACAGGTCGAAAGCGACCAGCGCCGGGGCGCTTTTAAAGACAACCCGCAGCAGTACCAACAGGAGATCGAACGCATCAAGCGCTACCAGGGCGAGGCACTCAGCAGCTACAACGCCTATTACGACGCCATGCAGGCCAAGCAGGGCAGCTGGGAGCTGGGTGCGCGTGAGGGCATCGCCAACTACTTCGAGCAGTCCCAGACCGTTTTTCAGCAGACTGAGGCGCTGGTGGGCAACGCGTTCAAGGGCATGGAAGACGGCCTCATGCAGTTTGTCACCACGGGCAAGGGCGGCTTTAAGGCGCTGGCCGACAGCCTCATTGCCGACATGATCCGCATCGCGCTCAAACAGGCCGTGCTGGGGCCGTTGATGAGCGCGGTGGGCAGCTTTCTGCCGGGCATGGGCAGTGCTGCCGCT
>CAIYKK010000561.1 GCA_903926695.1 uncultured Burkholderiales bacterium | reverse complement strand
TCGGGCTTGAGGCCCGATTCGCGGATCATGGCGATCAGCTCGGTCAGCACTTCCTTGACATCGCCGACGATGGGAATGTCCACCTTGACGCGCTTGGAAATGCTCGACGGGTCGATGTCGATGTGGATGATCTTGCGCTCGTTCTGGGCGAAATGCTTGGGGTTGCCGATGACGCGGTCATCGAAACGCGCGCCGATGGCCAGCAGCACGTCGGAATGCTGCATGGCGCTGTTGGCCTCTAACGTGCCGTGCATGCCCGGCATGCCGATGAATTTGCGGTCGCTGGCCGGGTAAGCGCCCAGGCCCATCAGCGTGTTCGTGCAGGGGTAGCCCAGCATATCGACCAGGGTGCGCAGCTCCTGCGAGGCATTGCTCAGCAGCACGCCGCCGCCGGTGTAGATGCAGGGCCGCTTGGCGCTCAAGAGCAGCTGCAGCGCCTTGCGGATCTGGCCCGTGTGGCCTTTGCGCACCGGGTTGTAAGAGCGCATTTCGACGCTCTGCGGATAGCCGGTGTAGGCCGTCTTGTTGAAGGAAATGTCCTTCGGAATATCGACCACGACGGGGCCGGGACGGCCGGTGCGGGCGATATGAAAGGCCTTTTTCATAGTCATGGCCATATCACGCACGTCCTTGACCAGGAAATTGTGCTTGACGATGGGGCGCGTGATGCCGACGGTGTCGCATTCCTGGAAGGCGTCCATGCCAATCGCGGCGGTCGGCACCTGTCCGCTGATGATGACCAGCGGAATGCTGTCCATGTAGGCGGTGGCAATGCCGGTCACGGCGTTCGTCAGGCCGGGGCCGGAGGTGACCAGCGCGACGCCGACATCGCCCGTGGCGCGGGCGTAGCCATCGGCGGCGTGGACGGCGGCCTGTTCGTGGCGCACCAGCACATGCTGAATAGTGTCTTGCTTGTAGAAAGCGTCGTAAATGTGCAGCACTGCGCCGCCGGGATAACCCCAGATGTGCTTGACACCTTCGGCCTGAAGCGCTTTGATGAGGATTTCAGCGCCCCGAAGTTCTTGAGGATTTGATTGGGCAGATGCGGCGGCGGCGGAAGCGATTTCCGCTTTGTTGATTTCCATGATGAACCTTTGTGAATTTCTCTAACGAAATACCTAGGGTGCCTCTTGGCCCGCTCTTGTGAAGCAGCGTCGAGACTTGAGGCCAAAACCATCAGCGGAAACATAATCCACCAAGCTGTGACCCGTTTGCCTTTTGATGTGCAGGCAGCATTATGACACCGCACGCACGGGCTATGGCCACCGGCGGCCCCGCATGCGCCCACGCAGCAGGCCCGATCACCCTTGGTAATGCGATAATTTGACGCTCACAGATGTGCCCATTTATGCGCGCGCCAGCCCCCGCGCCACCACCACCAAAACGCTGGACAACCCGGAAATCACACCGTTGGCAACTGAACAAGAACTCTCCGATTTCCTCAAAAGCGTTGAAAAACGCGCTTTCAAACGCAGCATTTACCATGTGCGGGACGAAGAAGCTGCCCTCGATATCGTTCAGGACAGCATGATGAAACTGGCTCAGCACTATGGCGACAAGCCCGCTGCTGAGTTGCCCATGCTGTTCCAGCGGATTTTGTCTAACACCACGCTGGACTGGTTCCGGCGGCGCAAGACGCGCAACGCGCTTTTTTCCAACATGAGCGAGTTCGCCTCGTCCTCAGAAGACGGCGATTTTGACCTTCTCGAAACACTGGAGAGCCTGACCAACTCGGAAGGAACCGAAAGCGCCCAGGATGCCACAGAGCGGGCACAAGTATTGCTTGAAATTGAGCGCCAAATCCAGGAGTTGCCGAATCGTCAACGGGAAGCATTCCTGATGCGTTACTGGGAGGAAATGGACGTAGCCGAAACGGCAGCCATCATGGGTTGCTCGGAGGGCAGCGTGAAAACGCACTGTTCCCGTGCGGTTCATGCCCTCAGTAAAGCGCTGAGCGCAAAAGGTATAAAACCATGATCAATTCACCGAGAAAAACCACTGCCACGCTGGAGGACCGGTTTGGCCACAAAATGGCCTCCTGTCTTTCTGAAACTTCAACCGGCTTGCCGCACGACATTTCGGAGCGCTTGCGCGCAGCGCGGGCGCAAGCCGTCTCGCAGCGCAAAATCGCCAAGACCCGCACCGCAGTCAATGTGATCCGCGCAGGCAATACAGCGGCGCTCACTTGGGACTCAGAAGAAACGCTGGGCTGGTGGGGCCGCATCGGCTCGGTCATTCCTTTGATTGCGCTGGTAGCGGGTTTACTGATGATCAATTCCATCCAGGACGACAACCGCGCCGAAGAACTGGCCGAAGTCGATTCAGCGCTGCTCACTGACGAGTTGCCGCCAGCGGCCTTTGCCGATCCCGGCTTTGTCCAGTTTCTCAAAATCACGCGCACAACCCCGACCCTCCAATGAGCCTGCCAGCAGCCTTTTTTGCCACTCCATTGCGCCACCTTGGTGCCGAGCGCCTGACGGCCGCCGATGGCCGCACGCTCAGGCAGCTTTTGGCGGCGCTGGCTTTGGCCGGGCTGCTGCTGGAATCACCCTTGAGTTTTGCCCAGGCCGTCGCGCCTTTGGCGCCTGCCAGCGCATCCGCAGCCAAGACTGTACCTGTGACAAAAGCCGCCGTTTCCGGCCCGTCGTGGACCGAACTCACGCCCGGCCAGCAGCAGGCGCTGATGCCGCTGGCATCGAACTGGAACAGCATCAACGAGCCGCGAAAGCGCAAGTGGCTGGAAATTTCCAAAAATTACAGCAGCATGACGCCCGGCGAGCAAGCCAAGCTCAACAGCCGGATGAATGAATGGGTCGCACTCAGCCCCCAGCAGCGGGCGCAGGCGCGGCTTAATTTTGGCAAGACCACAGAGCTGGCACGACAATTGACGCCAGAAGAAAAAAAAGCCAAGTGGGAAGCCTACCAGGCGCTGAGCCCGGAAGAAAAAGAAAAACTCGTCGTCAAGGCCAGCCCCACGCCGCGCGGCGCCGCAACGGCAGTCAAACCCGTGGCACCCCAGAAACTGGCGGTGTTACCAGCCCACAACGGCAAGTCTGCGCCTAAAATCACACCTTTACCCCCGGCAGCCCCTGTTTCTGCGGCCTCCGCAGCTGGCTCGGCACCGCTGGGCGCAGCCAGCGCCGTGCTCCAGCGCTGAAGAGCCCTCCCGGCGCTTCGGCGTCCGGCTGACGGTCTCCCTGCGGGCAGCGGCGGGCCTTTTCACCCAAGCGAATCAAATTGACCCAGAACCCTCCCTCAACGCCTTCAATTCCCCGGCGCATGGCCTGCTGGATGTATGAAGGCATGCTGCTGTTCGGCGTCGTCTTTATTGCCGACTATCTCTTTAGCACCCTGAGCCAAACCCGCAACGCGATGGACAACCGCCACGCCCAGCAGGTTTTTCTGTTCGTGGTGTTGGGCACTTATTTTTCGTGGTTCTGGGCCCAAGGCCAGACGCTGGCAATGAAAACCTGGCATATCCGCGTCGTTGATGCGCAGGGCAACGCTCTCACCCAACAGCGCGCCCTGCTGCGCTATTTGCTGAGCTGGGTGTGGTTTTTACCGCCTCTGGTCGCAACGTGGCTGCTGGGCATCTCCGGCCTCAAGGGCGCGGTGCTGACGCTGGGCTGGGTGGCGATCTGGTCGATTCTGGCGCGCTTTCATCCGCAGCAACAGTTCTGGCATGACGCCTGGGCTGGCACGCGCTTGATCATCTCGGTCACCCCGCCCCTACTATCGAAAAAATAGAAAAAGTATCTCCTCCATGACCGCTGACGCACAAAAAACTGCTGCTGCCGCAGCATTGGCCGAGAACCTGCAAGAACGCCGTCGCCAAGCCGAAGCACAAGCCGCTGCAATTCGAGCCATGCGGTCAAAAGCAAAGGCACGAATCAGGCAACGGACACCACGCACTGAAGCGCCAGTGCGCCCCTTGTGCTGCGAGACAATGCCCCCCAAGGCCACGCCTGCACCAGAGCCAAACCATCCCCCGGTGGACGCCCAAAAGCACCGCAAAGGCCTGAGCCGCGTCTGGCACGCCGCAGGCTATTCCATCGCCGGTCTGCAGGCTGGCTGGCACGAAACCGCCTTTCGCCAGGAAGCC
>CAIYKK010000560.1 GCA_903926695.1 uncultured Burkholderiales bacterium | reverse complement strand
GGCGACACGGCCACGCTGGCCATTGCCGAGCAGCGCGACTTGGGCGCGCTGCGCGAGTTCTGTCTGGTCTCGGTGCTGCGCAACATCCACGGCCTGGGCTGCTGGCTGATCGACTCGCGCATTCCGCTGCTGGGCGCGCAGTTTGCTTTTGCCGCGCCGCCGCACGAGGCCGCTTACGGCGTGCTGTTTCCGGGGCCGACGGTCTTTGACGCGGCGCTGACCGGCCTGCGCTTTGACGCCCGCTATCTGGCGCTGGCGCTACGGCGCGACGAGCGGGCGCTGCAGCAAATGCTCCAGCGCGCCCTGCCGCTGACGGTGCTGCCCTACCGGCGCGACCGGCTGCTGGTGCAGCGCGTGCGCCAGGCGCTGGCCGCGCACCCGGCGCAAACGCACAGCGCCGACGCGCTGGCCGCGCTGCTGCACGTCTCGCCGCGCACGCTGCACCGGCAATTGAAAGAAGAAGGCGCGTCGCTGCAGGCGCTGAAAGACGAAGTGCGCCGCGAACGGGCGATGGAACTGCTGCTGCGCACCCAGCGCCCCATCAAGCAGGTCGCCGAGGCGGCGGGGTTTTTGAACGAAAAGAGCTTTATGCGGGCGTTTAAGGGCTGGACGGGGCGGTCGCCGGGGGAGTTTCGGGGCGGGGCGGCGGGGGAGGTTTGAACTCGCCCCCCGCCTCAAAAGAGTGCGGCGTAATCGTTCAAATCCTTGACCACGTAGCCCTTGCCGACAAAATGCGTGCGATCACCCGGCGTGAAAATCGGCGAAAAAAGAGCCATCTCTTTGGTCCAGCCCTGCATGTGTCGGTGCTCTCTGGCAGCAAGAAAGCCCTCGACGTGCCTCTCGAATACGGCCAGTGCTTCATTCGTGTGCGCGTCGGCGGAACGCTTGCACGACCCGAACCGTACCCGTTTGTTGGATTCATCCAGCGCCACCACGTCGATTTCAATGTTGCGGCTTGCGTCCTTGGCACGGTTCCAGTAGCCCAGCTGCATGCTGGAAAGGTCAAAGTCACCCTTACCCTTGCGCGAACACTCTTGATGCAGCTTGCGGATGAGTTTCTCGAAAGCAAAACCCTCCACCCCTCTGAGTCGCGGGCGCGCCAACTCCAGCACTTTGTCTATCGGTTTCATGCGCGCAGCCTCCCGTGCAGGCTTTGCCACCACCAGCCAGGCCTGCAGAAAATTGTCGGCAATGTAGTAGCGCGCATTTCGGCTCTTGCCATCCGAAAATACCGGATTGAGCTTTGAAACCATCTCGTAGCTGGACACGAGCTTGGTCAGGTAGGTACCGATGTGCGTCTTCTCCTCTGGCGCGCCAACACCTGCCAGCACCTCACCGTTGCTGCAGCCTGCATGCTCGGCCAAAAAAGTCAGCATCGAGAGCGAACGCCCCCGAAGCTCACGCAGAAACCAGGTGTCGGCCTCCTCGGACAGCGGGCTTGAACTGCGCAAGAACATTCTTGTCAGCAATTCGTCAGCGAACTTATCCGGTGCAACCTGGTAAAGGTCTTGCTCAAAGGCATCGTGATAGAACTTTGGCACGCCTTCAAAGAAGGTCCAGAAGGTGAGCCACTGCGAGGGTGCCCGCACATTCTGGCCACGGAAAACGTCCAGTAAATCCTCAAAATCCCAATGGTCCAGCTTGATACGCTGAGTCAGTCGGCCATAGAGCGGCGCGCCTTTGTCTTCCAGAAGCTGGTTCATATCGGCGTGCAGCGAACCCAGAACAAACAAGCCGCCTTGCTTGATGTTGGCATCGCGCAGCCTGTCAACTTCTGCCTGCAAAAAGGAGTTGAAGCTCGCCAACACCGCTCGGGTGAAATACTGGAACTCATCAATGACAACCACCAATCCAGCGCGGCATAGTTCGCCAATCGCCCGCGCCATTGACGGGAAGTTGACCACGGTTGGACTCAAGCTTTGCGCCAGGCTGTGCTCACAATCGTTCAGCGAACGCTGAAAAGCAGTCGCCACATCGCGCTCATCCGAATCAGGAACCTGCATGTAAATGAGGCGCTTGGACAGAGGCACATCGCTTGTGACATCGCTTTTGGCCAACTGCGACAGCAAGGATGTCTTGCCAATCCGGCGACGCCCTTCGATACGGCAAAAGAACCACCGCCCCGCATTCACAATGCGGTGCAACTCCGAAAGCGGCTCGGTGCGGCCATAAAACTGCCAGTCAGCCATGAGAATCCTATAAGGTAACTTTTTATTATCTTACGCTATTTTTACCATAAACCAATGATTTCATTAAGATTTTT
>CAIYKK010000559.1 GCA_903926695.1 uncultured Burkholderiales bacterium | reverse complement strand
CCTGGCCGCTTCAACATCGGCGGCTTCACCATCAGCGACACGCACAACTACGGCACGCTCACCGTCGAGGGCGTGATCCAGAAATCGAGCAATGTCGGCGCGCTCAAGATTGCGCAAAAGATGAGTCCGCAGGAAATGTGGAACACCTACGTGGCGCTGGGCTACGGCCAGAAACCCAAAATCGAGTTTCCCGGCGCGGTCACGGGGCGGCTGCGGCCCTGGAAATCGTGGCGCCCGGTCGAGCAGGCAACGATGTCTTACGGCTACGGGCTGTCAGCGTCGCTGCTTCAGATGGCGCACTCGTACACCGCGTTTGCCCAGGACGGCAAGCTCATTCCCATGACCATGCTCAAAAGCAGCCAGCCCGCCATTGGCGTGCGGGTGTTTTCTCCTGAAAATGCGCGTGCGGTGCGGCATATGCTGCAGATGGCGGCCTCGCCGGGCGGCACCGGCCCGCTGGCGCAAACCGTCGGTTATTCGGTCGGCGGCAAGTCGGGCACGGCCCGCAAGCAGGTCGGCGACGGCTATGCCAACAACAAATACCGCGCCTGGTTCACCGGCATGGCGCCGATTGAGGCGCCGCGCATCATCGTCGCGGTGATGATCGACGAGCCCAGCGATGGCAAATATTTTGGCGGTATCGCCGCCGCGCCGGTGTTCAGCGAAGTGGTGCAGCAAACGCTGCGCATGATGGGCGTGCAGCCGGACATGAGCGTCAAGCCCGAAATTGTCACCCGTGCGGTGGAGGAATCGTTTTGACCAGCCAGCTCCACACCCCCGAAGACGCCGCCCGCTGGCTCCACGCTCGCGTGCGCGGCACTTTGTCGGCGGACAGTCGCCAGATTTGCCCCGGCGACGGTTTTATCGCCTGGCCGGGCGCGGCCACCGATGGCCGCCGGTTTGTCGCATCGGCGCTGGCGGCGGGCGCTGGCGCGTGTTTGATCGAGCATGAAGGCGCGCAGGCTTACGGTTTTGCCGACCCGCGTATTGCCACTTACAGCGGACTGAAAGCCGACACCGGTCCAATTGCCGCCGCGTATTTCGGCGCGCCCAGCCGGGAGCTGCAGATGGTGGCCGTCACCGGCACCAATGGCAAAACCTCCACCGCCTGGTGGCTGGCCCAAGCGCTGGACCGGCTGGCGCGCCGCTGCGGTGTGATCGGCACGCTGGGCATCGGCGAGCCCGGCGCGATGGTCGCCAATGGTCTGACCACGCCCGACCCGGTGCTGTTGCAGCAGCAATTGCGGCGTTTTGCGGACGAAGGTTTTAGCGCCTGCGCCATCGAAGCCTCTTCGATTGGGCTGGAGGAGCGGCGGCTGGAGGCGCTCCACATCGACGTGGCGATTTTTACCAATTTCACGCAGGACCACCTCGATTACCACGCCTCGATGCAGGACTACTGGCGCGCCAAGGCCATGCTGTTTGACTGGCCGGGGCTGAAGGCGGCGGTGCTCAATATGGACGATGCCAAAGGCGTTGAGCTGAGCGCCGCGCTGGCGGATAAGTCGCTTGATCTGTGGACGTTTTCCTGCGAGCGGCCTGCGCGGCTGCGGGCTTGCGCCATCGTTCATGGCGCACAGGGTTTGAGTTTTGACGTGCTGGAAGGCGCGGAAAGTCACCCTCTCACGACTGGCCTGGTCGGTCAGTACAACGTGTCCAATCTGCTGGGCGTGATTGCCGCCATGCGCGCTTTGGGCGTATCGCTGGCTGACGCCGTGGGCGCTTGCGCCGGGCTGCAGCCGGTACCGGGCCGCGCCGAAATGATCGCCATCGAAGGCAAGCCGCTGGTCGTGATCGACTACGCGCACACGCCCGACGCGCTGGAAAAAGTGCTGGTCGCGCTGAAACCCGTGGCGCTGGCGCGTGGCGGCCAGTTGCGTTGCGTGTTCGGCTGCGGCGGCGACCGTGACGCCAGCAAGCGCCCGTTGATGGCCGCTGCCGCCGAAAAGAACGCCGATCAGGCCATTTTGACCAGCGACAACCCGCGCAGCGAAAATCCTTTAGCCATCCTCGCGCAGATGCTGCCCGGCCTGAGCCGCCCCGACGAGGCGCAGGTTGTACACGACCGGGCGGCGGCGATTGCCCAAACGATCAGCCAGTCGCAGCCCCAGGATGTGGTGCTGCTGGCAGGCAAGGGCCACGAAAATTACCAGGACATCAACGGCGTGAAACATCCTTTTTCTGACCGGGCGCAGGCCCAGGCTGCCCTCGATCTGCTGGTGGCAACGACCACGAATTCGACAGGATTGGCGGCGACAGATTTGACAGGAAGCGACGCATGATGAATTTGCAGCAAGTGCTGGGCTGGTTGCCAGCGGCCAGCCTGGTCGGCGACGGCTCGTTGGCCGTGGCCCGCGTCCATACCGACAGCCGCAGTTTGCAGCCGGGCGATTTGTTTGTCGCGCTCAAGGGCGAGCGTTTTGACGCGCACGACTTTCTGCCGCAGGCCGGGGCGCAGGGCGCGGTCGCGGCCATAGCCGAGCGTGGTCTGGACGCGGCGGGTTTGCCCGGTCTGGAAGTGGCCGACTCGCGGCTGGCGCTGGGCCAATTGGCGGCGGGCTGGCGTTCGCAATTTAATCTGCCCTTGATTGCCGTGACTGGCAGCAACGGCAAAACCACTGTCACCCAGATGATTGCCGCCATCCTGCGCGCCTGGAAGCAAGACGCAGCCTTTGCCACCGAAGGCAATTTGAACAACGACATCGGCGTGCCGCTGACCGTCTTGCGGCTGCGCGCTGCGCATGAAATCGGCGTGGTCGAGCTGGGCATGAACCATCCCGGCGAAATCGCCTATTTGGCCGACATGGCCCGGCCCACGGTGGCGCTGGTCAACAACGCCCAGCGCGAACACCTCGAATTCATGCAAACCGTGCAGGCCGTGGCCGAGGAAAACGGCAGCGTGCTGTCGGCGCTGGCGGCTGACGGCATCGCCGTGTTTCCGGCTGACGACGATTACACCGCCGTCTGGCGCGCTCTGGCGGGCAGTTGCCGGATGCTGACGTTTGCGCTGTCTGGTGCTGCCGATGTCACGGCGCAAGCGCAGTGGAACGGCCAAGGCTGGCAGGTTTCGGCCCAAACGCCCGCCGGGCCGCTGGACTTTGCGCTCAACATTGCCGGACGGCACAACGTCAAGAATTCTCTGGCGGCGGTGGCTTGCGCGCTGGCCGCTGGCGTGCCGCTGGCGGCGATTGCGGCGGGCCTCGCAGGCTTCGCGCCGGTCAAGGGCCGCTCGCGGGCTGTGTCGCTTGTGCTGGGTGGCCGCGCCGTGACGCTGATTGACGACACCTACAATGCCAACCCGGATTCGATGCGCGCTGCCATTGACGTGCTGGCCGAGCTGCCCGGCCCGCGCCTGCTGGTGATGGGCGACATGGGCGAAGTGGGCGACCAGGGGCCGCAGTTTCACGCCGAAGCGGGCAGCCATGCCGCTGCAGCGGGCATTGAGCGGCTGTTGACGCTGGGCGCGCAGTCGCAGCAGGCCGCCGCCGCGTTTGGCGCGGCCCGTCATTTTGATGACATGGACGCGCTGCTCGCGGGCGTCGCTGCCGAGCTGCCCCATGTTGCCAGCGTGCTGGTCAAGGGCTCGCGCTTTATGAAAATGGAGCGCGTCGTCCAGGCCGTGCAGGCTGCCGCCGAACCCCAATAACCACCGATGAAAGCGTTTCATGCTCCTTAGCCTGGCCCAGTGGCTCCAGACCCTCTCGCCTGAACTGGGTTTTTTGCGCGTATTTCAATACCTGACGCTGCGCGCTGTCATGGCCGCGCTGACCGCGCTGCTGATCGGCCTGATCGCCGGGCCGTTTGTGATCCGCCGACTGGTCGCGCTCAAGATCGGCCAACCCATCCGCGAGTACGGCATGCAAACGCATCTGAGCAAAAGCGGCACGCCCACGATGGGCGGCGTGCTGATTTTGCTGTCCATTGCCATGTCCACGCTGCTGTGGTCGGACCTGTCCAACCGCTTTGTCTGGATCGTGCTGCTGGTGACGCTGGGTTTCGGTGCCATTGGCTGGGCTGATGACTGGCGCAAAGTGGTGCACAAAGACCCTGAAGGCATGCGCT
>CAIYKK010000558.1 GCA_903926695.1 uncultured Burkholderiales bacterium | reverse complement strand
CATGCAAACTCCTGCTTCCAAACAACGAGGTGTTTGCACAACTGCGCAAAACTCAATTGTTTCTTTTGAGCCGCGTAGATTTTTTGTTGCAAATCCAAGGCTTTGTTAAACACAAACCGGCGCGCCCCGGCGAAGCGGCGCATGTCCCGCGCCTGCCCGCCGTTGGGCATGAGTTCAAACTTGAAGGCCTGGAGACGCTGCATGCTGGAATTTTAATCAGCGGTTTGAATTATTGACAGCGCAAGAGGACACCTGCGGTGTCTGCGCTCTGCATCCCCGCCCTGAAGGACGGGGCTTTTCGCGCAAGAAGGGTAAAAACTCAGCGATTAAGGTTTTGAGGGTGCCGGGACGCCGGTGGCTGCATGGTTTCTGGCCTGCATTGCGGGCGCCATCGAGCCAGGTTTGACTGCATGAGACGACTGATTCCGAAACTCGTCGGTTAGTGGGTCTGGGGTTCTGATGGCCAGGTACAGCGTAACGAAAGATGCGACCACCACCACCGCAGGACCACCAAAAACGAGCCAGACATGGCCAAACTTCCACCAGGGTTGCGCTTGTTTTTCATCCATAAGTCATCCGATCATTAAGTTGGAAGCAGAAAAACCGAATAGTCTTTTTAACAGACTATCCGGTTTGACGGGTTTTTTTCTACAGAACCCTGAGCGGATTCCGCAGAGAAAGCGTTACTTCGCGGCCGTGGCAGTGTCCTTGTTGGACAGACCCCATACGTAGGAGGCCAAGACATGAATCTGCGATTCGGTCAGCTTGCTGGCCTGGGCCGGCATCTGGTTGACCTTGCCGTTGTTGATCATCGCCACAATGGCGTTTTCGCCCCAGCCGTGAAGCCAGATATCATCTGTCAAATTGGCCGAACCTATCGCCTGGATACCCTTTCCATCGGCACCATGACATGCAGCGCAAGCGCCAAACTTGGACTTGCCAAGAGAAGCCTTAAGCGAGTCATGCGGGCTGTTCGACAGGCTCAGTACATACTGGGCCAGATTACGGACATCCTCGGGGGTACCGACAGCGGCGGCCATAGGCGGCATGTTACCGATACGACCACCGGTAATGGTTTCCACGATTTTTTCAGGGGTTCCACCATGCAGCCAGTCCTTGTCGGTCAGGTTGGGGAAACCCTTGCTGCCGCGTGCATCTGATCCGTGGCACTGTGAGCAGTTGTTCATAAACAGGCGTTCACCGATTGCCATAGCCTGTGGATCACGAGCCACGTCTTCAGTCTTCATGCCTTTGAACTTGGCGTACAGAGGCTCGACTTCCTTGTTGCCCTTGGCTACTTCCGCTTCGTACTGATTGACAGCGCTCCAGCCAAACTTGCCGGTGTAATCACCCAGGCCGGGATACATAGCCAGATAAGCCAAGCTAAAAACCACGGTGATGATGAACAGCCACACCCACCAGCGCGGCAGGGGATTGTTCATCTCGCGCAGGTCGCCGTCCCACACGTGACCGGTGGTATTGTCATTGGCCGTCATGGCCTTGGCCTTGCCACTGAACCACAAGAGCAGCAGGCAGGCAAAAATGCCCACCAGCGAGATGCCAGCCACATAGACTGACCAGAATGTACTGGTGAAATCGCTCATTTTTTATTCCTTATCCACAGTTCTTTGGCTCTGGCTATTCATCCTGCTTGAAGGGCAGCTGGGCTGCCTCATCAAAACTTGCGGCGTTCCGACTGGAACATGCCCAAGCCACGATTCCCAGGAAGATGATGAAAGTGGCCACCGTCACGATGGACCTGAGTGTATTGATATCCATAATCGCAACTCCGTGAAGTTATTTACGGTGAATTCCGAGGACTTGCAGGTAGGCAATCACAGCCTCAATCTCGGTTTTCCCCTTGACTTCGGTGGCGGCCTGGGCAATTTGCTCGTCCGTATAAGGCGTGCCAACCTGACGCAAGCCCTTCATGTGTGCAGCGATCGTGGTGTCGTCCACCAGGTTCTTTTCCAGCCATGGATAAGCTGGCATGTTCGATTCGGGCACCAGATCACGCGGATTGTTCAGGTGAATTTTGTGCCATTCATCGCTGTACTTGGTGCCGACACGAGCCAGATCTGGGCCTGTACGCTTGCTGCCCCATTGGAACGGATGGTCATACACAGACTCGCCAGCCACGGAGTAAGGACCGTAGCGCAGCGTTTCTGCACGGAAGGGGCGGATCATCTGCGAGTGGCAGTTGTAGCAGCCTTCACGCACATAAATATCGCGGCCGATGACCTGCAGCGCCGTGTAGGGCTGTAAACCCTTGATCGGCTCGGTGGTGGATTTCTGAAAGAACAAGGGCACGATCTCGACCATGCCGCCGACAAGCAGCACGATGAGGATCAGCACGATCATCAGAAAGTTATTGGTTTCGACCTTCTCGTGAGAGAAGCCGCCGCTGGATTGATGATTAGCCATGTTGATGTTTTTCCTCAAGCGTGGGCCACGGCAGCCGGAATTTCAACGGTGACAGAACGGCCCGCAGTCGCAGTCTTGAACGTATTCCACAGCATGATGATCATGCCGCTGAGATAGAGCAAGCCACCTGTCATCCGCAGCACATAGAATGGGAAGGTAGCTTTGACGCCTTCGACGAAGGTGTAGGTCAGGGTGCCGTCAGCATTCACTGCGCGCCACATCAGCCCCTGCATCACGCCGGCAATCCACATGGCGGCGATATAGATCACGATACCGATGGTGGCTGTCCAGAAGTGGATCTCAACCGCCTTCATGCTGTACATCTGTTTCTGGCCGAACAGGCGGGGAATCAGGAAATACAAGCTACCAATGGTCACCAAGCCAACCCAACCCAGGGCGCCGGAATGCACATGGCCAACAGTCCAGTCGGTGTAGTGGGACAGCGCATTGACCGTCTTGATGGCCATCATCGGGCCTTCAAAGGTGCTCATGCCGTAGAAGGACAGCGAAACGATCAGGAAGCGCAGGATAGGGTCATCGCGCAGCTTGTGCCATGCGCCCGACAGGGTCATGATGCCGTTGATCATGCCGCCCCAGCTTGGAGCCAGAAGAATCAGCGAGAACACCATGCCGACCGACTGGGTCCAGTCAGGCAGGGCCGTGTAGTGCAGATGGTGAGGACCGGCCCACATGTAGGTGAAGATCAGCGCCCAGAAGTGGACGATGGACAGGCGGTACGAGTACACGGGACGGCCAGCCTGTTTGGGCACAAAGTAGTACATCATGCCCAAGAAGCCTGCGGTCAGGAAAAAGCCCACCGCATTGTGGCCATACCACCACTGAACCATCGCGTCCTGCACACCGGCATAAGCCGAGTAGGACTTGAAGGGACCAACAGGAATGGCAGCGCTGTTAACCAAGTGCAGCAGCGCCACGGCCAGGATGAAAGCACCGAAGAACCAGTTCGCCACATAAATGTGACGCACCTTGCGGGTTCCCACCGTACCGAAGAACACGACTGCAAAAGCCACCCAGACCAGGGTGATCAGAATGTCAATCGGCCACTCCAGCTCGGCGTATTCCTTGCCTTGGGTATAGCCCAGCGGCAGTGAAATCGCTGCGGCCAGAATCACAAGTTGCCAGCCCCAGAAAGTAAAGGCCGCCAGCTTATCGCTGAACAGGCGCACCTGGCAGGTGCGCTGCACTACATAGTAGGCCGTCGTAAACAGGCCGCAGCCGCCGAAAGCGAAAATCACTGCATTGGTGTGCAGCGGTCGCAAGCGGCCATAAGTCAGCCAGGGAATTCCCAGGTTGAGTTCCGGGAAGGCCAGCTGGGAGGCGACGATCACCCCGACCAGCATGCCGACCACGCCCCAAACTACCGTCATGATGGCAAACTGCCTGACAACGGTATCGTTGTAAGTAGTGGCCTGTGCATTGGCAAATGTCATTTTTACCTCTTATCTAATTAACCCTGCGAGGGTAACCTGCAGTAACCAAGTGTAGATTGACCTGCGTCAATCATCCCGAAGAATGCGCTCGCCCTCGGCTTCAATATCTTCAAACTGGCCCCGATAAATGGCCCACCACAAGCCCCCCAAAATGCAGAACACCAGCGTGACGGACAGCGGAATCAATAAATACAGGATGTCCATCAAACAGGCTCCAGTGGGGAAATCGTGGCCGCCAGCCGCAGCGCGTTAAGCACCACGAACAGCGAGCTAAAGGCCATGCCCAGCCCAGCCAGCCACGCAGGCAGCAAGCCGACCACAGCCAGGGGCACACAGACCGCATTGTAGAGTGCTGCCCACCATAAATTCTGACGAACGATGTTCAGAGTGCGGCGGGCATGCAACAAAGTCTGGGCCACGGCGCCCAGCCGCTCGCCCAGAACGACAAAATCAGACTGCGCCTGCGCCAGTGGCACGGCCTGCCCAAAGGCGAAAGACACATGGGCGCCAGCGAGCACTGGGCCATCGTTAAGGCCATCTCCGACCATTGCCACCTTGCGGCCCTGGGCCTGCAATTCGCGCAGAAAAACCAGCTTATCCTGCGGCGTGCAGTGGCCTTGGGCGTCGTCAATGCCGGTCTGGCGCGCAATCCGGGCGACGGATTCGGACACGTCGCCTGACAGAAGATGCACCTGGACACCTCGCGCCTGCAGGGCAGCGACGGTGGCGCGGGCATCGGCGCGCAGGTCTTCGCACAGCGAGAAGGTGGCGATCCAGCCCTGCTCGTCACTCAGGCAGGCCTGCAAAGCCTCGCTGGCGGGCTGCTCCACGCCGCAAAAAACAGCCGAGCCGAGCCGCGCCAAGACAACCGCGCCGCCGCCAGCCAGGCTTAGGCGCCCGGAGACGCCTTGACCGGCGGTTTCCTCCACTGCGTCGGCCTGCCATAGCGCAGACGGCGGCGCGTCGGCCCGCCTCACCGCCGCCAGCGCCCGCGAAACCGGATGCAGCGAATGCCGGGCCAGCGCCGCCGCCATCGCCAGCGCCTGCGCGGGCGCTACCCCGTCGCGCGTGGCAATGTCCCCCAGCGCAAAGGCGTCGCGCGTCAAGGTGCCGGTTTTGTCGAACACCACCGTGTTCACGGCGGCCAGGCTTTCGAGCGCCTGCAGGCGGCGCACCAACACGCCCCGACGCGCCAACGCGCCAGCGCTGGCCAGCATCGCCGCTGGCGTGGCCAGCGAGAGCGCGCAGGGGCAGGTCACGATCAAAACGGCCACCGCCACCATCAGCGCATGGCCCGGATCGTGCGCCCACCAGTAAACGCCCGCGCCCCCCGCAGCCAGCAGGACAAACACCAAAAAAGGCTTGGCAATGCGGTCAGCCAGCTGGGCCAGCTGTGGCTTGGTCGTTGAAGCGCTTTCCATGAGCGCGACGATCTGGGCAAAGCGGGTTTGCGCGCCGGTGTGCTCTACCCGCACCACCACGGCAGCGGAGAGGTTGTGGCTCCCGGCAATCACCATGCTGCCTTGCGCACGCGTCAGCGGGCGCGACTCGCCCGTCAGCAGGGACTCGTCGGCCAGCGTAGAGCCTTCCAAAATGATGCCATCAGCCGGAAAGGCTTCGCCCGGCAGCACGCGGATCACATCGCCCGCACCCAGGCGGCGCACCGCCACCCGCTCAAAAATGCCATCGGCACCGCGTCGAGCCACGCTGTCGGGCAGGCGGTTCATCAGCGCCTCCAGCGCGCCAGCCGTACGGTCGCGCAGGCGCAGCTCCAGCCAGCGCCCGGTCAGCAGGAAAAACACAAACATCGTGAAGGAGTCGAAATACACCTCCGCGCCAAAAATCCCCGCAGGCTCAAACGTGCCGATGGAGCTGACGGCAAAGGTGATGCCCATGCCCAAGGCGACCGGCAGGTCCATGCTGACGCGCCGGTGGCGCAGGTCGCGCAGCGCATTGGCAAAAAACGGGGCGCACGAAAACAGCAGCACTGGCATGGACATCACCCAGGACGCCCAACGCAGCAACTGCGCCATCTCGGGTGTCAAGTCTCCCGGCTCTGAGATGTACGCGGGCCACGCGTACATCATGACTTGCATCATGCACATGCCAGCCACACCCAGCCGCCACAGGGCTTGGCGAGTTTCGAGGCGGCGACGGTCGTTGGCAAAGGCGTCGTTGGCGGGCACAGCCGGGTAGCCCGCCCGCGCCGCCGCCTGCATCCAGTCCGAGGGCTTGACCGCCTGATCGGACCAGACGACCCGGCCCCGGTGGCTGGCGGCGCTGACTTCGGCCGACAGCACGCCGGGCACGCGGCGCAGCGCATCTTCAATCGTGAGCGCGCAGGCGGCACAGTGCATGCCCTCGAACACCACGCTGGACTCCCAGCAGGCTGGCCGCTGGGGGTCGGGGCGGCTGAAAGCGGACCACTCCTGCGGATCGTCCAGCACTGCCAGCGCAGTGGTTTCAGCCGCGAACGCATCCTGACCGGGCAGGCCCGCCAAGGGCGGCGGCAAAGAGGGCAAAGTGGCCGAAAGCATGGGCGCGAAGCTTAACGGCTCCGGCGCCTGGTGTGTTGATTTCATGGACATACCCAACTGAGCTACTCAAAAACAGGGAGATTGCTGAACGGGATCAGCCCAGGGCAAGCGCTGCGCATTGTCAAATTGGCGGACGGCTGCGGCGGATAAAAGTAGCAGCCCTCGCCTGGCGCAAACAGTCCTCAGACAGCAGCAGGCTCAAACGCATTTCAGCCCGCCATCTCGCGACAGGCTACAGCTCCGTCACCGCCGCCAGTCGGCGCATGATTTGCTGCACGATGTCGCTTTGCATGTCGCGGTAGAGCAGACTTTCTTCCGCCTCCTTGGCCAGCACCGCCGATTCGTTAAAGCTAATGTCGCGCTGCAGCGCCAGCTCCGTCGCGGCAATCAGCTCCTTGCCCACCAGCGTGCGCAGCCGGAAGGTAAAACGCATGCGCAGCTGAAACTCGCGCACCTGGCCCGAGCTGTTCAGACTGAGCACGACTTTTTCGCGCTGATCGGCCAGCGCGTCAAGAATCACCTGCGCCTCGTTGCGCTGGAGCGGCTCGGTGATCACCCGCACCTTGCCGGTGGACTCCAGCGATCTTTTCAGCTCCACGCCCAGCGGCGAGCCTTCAGACAGACCGCTGTACAGCGTTGTGAAAGCAAAGTTGGGCGCCTTGCGCAGCGCAAAGCCGCAGCCGCCCAGACCAGCCAGCGCAGCGGCGGCAGCGGGAAAAGCGGCAGAAACCAGAAAAGCACGACGCTGCAT
>CAIYKK010000557.1 GCA_903926695.1 uncultured Burkholderiales bacterium | reverse complement strand
CGGCCTGTTCAGCCCGGACGCGGGGGAAATTAACGTGCTGGGTTTTGATATGCGCAGCCAAGCCAGCCGCGCTTTGGCCGGGCTGGGCGTGGTGTTTCAGCAAAGCGCGCTGGATCTGGATTTGTCGGTGCAGGCCAATTTGCTGTTTCATACCGATTTGCACGGCCTGCCCCGCGCCGAGGCTAGGGAGCGCATCGCCCAGGCGCTGGAAAAAATCGGCATGACGGCGCAGGCGAATACGCCCGTGCGCAGCCTGTCCGGCGGCACGCGGCGCAAGGTGGAACTGGTGCGCGCCCTGCTGCACCGCCCGAAAGTGCTTTTGATGGACGAAGCCACCGCCGGGCTGGACATGGATTCGCGCCAGCAACTGCTCGCCGCCGTGCGGGCGCTGGCCAGCGCGGACGGCGTCGCCGTGCTGTGGGCCACGCATCTGGCCGAAGAAGTCAAGGTGGCCGACCGGCTGGTGCTGCTGGATCAGGGATTGGTGCGTTTCAGCGGCCCGGTGGCTGAATTCATGGAAAAAGCGCAGACGGACGATATGTATGCGCAAGTGCTCAAGCACCTGGGCCGCCCCGCCGCCTGAAGCGCGCCCATAATCAGGCTCCTTTCCACCTTTACGCCAGCTTGGCCTTTGCAGACTGGCCCGCCTGCCGTGAACGACCACCGCCGCCTTTCCCAGCCCCTGACCGTGCAGCAGGCCGTCTGCAACTCGCCGACGCTGGCGCGGCTGGCCGAACTGGTTCAAGACTCCAACAACCGGCTCAAAGCGATTGAATCCCTGCTGCCGGGCAACCTGCGCGCCGCCGTCAAAGCCGGACCGATTGACGGCGACAGCTGGTGCCTGCTGGTCAACGGTAACGCCGCCGCCGCCAAACTGCGCCAGCTTGTGCCACTGCTTCAGGCCGCGCTGCAGCGCGAAGGCTGGCGCGTGAGCACGATACGGCTGAAGATTTTGATGGGCAAACGGTCATATTGACAATTTGAGGCAGCCCTTCTTCCACCCGACACAAGCCCGAACGAAATCACATGCGCGGAGCCGACCCTTTCAATGAAACCGCGTGTACGGTGCATCACAAGCAATCCCATGTCGCCGCCGCAATGGCGCGGTAATTCTCATCGAGCCGGGGCTGCAGCAGCACCAGCGCGGCCAGTCGCCGGGCCATTGCCGTGACTTCGATGATTTCGGCCATCGTCAAGGCGCGGCCCAGCACGCGCTGTTCGCGGTAACTGAGCCACTTTTTCATGACCTGGTAGCCGCCGATGGTGAAGTTCCAAACCGGCTGGGGCACGTTTTTCCAGTAGGCCGTAGCGTTCAGGTAAACGTCCAGCGTGGGCGCGCTGCCGAACGCTGCCGCCTGTTCGCCGGGCTGGGACGGGCGCGGCTCGGTTTTTCCTTTGCCCGGCATGGTGATACTGCCCTGGCCGCCGCTGCCCCAGCCTGCCGTCAGGGCGAATTCAGCCGCCGTGAGCGCGCCGCCGCCGACGCGGCTGACGACGGCGATGGTTTTCAGCTCGGTGCGAATCGTGCCGCTGGTCACGCCGGGCGCGGGCGTTTCGGTGTCGAGCAGCGCGGCCACGTCGCGGCCCAGCGCGGCCGAAGCCAGCAGCGCGCCCCGCGTGGCGGGCAGCGGAATGCGCGGCCAGTTTTCGCGGATGCCGTCGGCGTTGTCGCCCAGATAGGCCGGGCTGTAGCCGATGGCCAGCGTGTGCATCCAGATCAGTTCAGCGGTTTCCTGATCAACGTCCGGGTCGGGCAGGGCGAGGGCGGCGAGGTAGGCGCGGGCGGTGGGCGAGAGGTTGGCGGTCGCGTCAGAAAACCAGTCTTCTTGGGCGCTTCCCGTTTTTTGCTGTGTCAAACCCAAAGGGAAGGCGGACGCGTTCGGCGGCAGGTAGTGATAGTCGCAAAAGCCGGAAATAAACGACAAGGGTGATCCTTCATCCCGGTTTCCCCCTTTGACGCGTGTCACGAGAAAGTTTTGCTTGGCCTTGACTTGGGCGGCAAAGTCGGGGCGATGGCGCCGCCACAACGGGCGAAGTTCTGACCAATAGCAATACTGGTTATCAAAGGGACGAACCGCATACGGATAGACCGCAGCCTCCGAGAATGTGAGCGTGAGCAACGCTTTTTGGCGAACGGCTTCCGCCGAAAAATCAACGTAATCGTGAATCAAAATCGCGTCTGGACTGGCTTTGTAGTCTGCCCAAGAGATGCTGGCGTCAAGGTATCGCCGAAGCCGTTCCACCACAACTTGTTTACTGGGCGCGAACAGAGCTTTGCGGCGGTCTTCGCTCAGACCTTGATAGCCCACAACGGCGGAAAGATCCGCAATCGTCGGCCAACTTGCATAAGCCGAACTGACATCCATCGGTTTCAAGCTGTGGCGGTTGCCCGCCGTCGGGCTGGCGACGGCGTAACGCGTGTCGCGGTCAGTTTCTTCCAGGCTTTTGAGCAAATCCTCGCGTTTTTTCGCGCCCCACCAGTCGCGGTAAAGCACTTGGACGAGCGGCGTTGGCGCACTCTTCGGAATTCGCTTTGACGCTGGCGCAATCGACTTGGCGGGCGAGTGCTTGACCAGCAAAGCCACAGCCGTTCCCTTGCGGATGCCTTCTTTGTTGTACGGCGTGGAAAAGGCGCTGGGGTCGGGCAGCCCGTCGGGCGTCGTTTTGCCGGTTTCGCGGCTGTCGCCGTTCAGGTTGTCAATCCAGATGCGGTCGAAATTATTCGCCAGATGCTCGCGCATGACGACAAACGACGGTTCGCGCACATACGACGAATTGCTGATGTAGCAAACCACGCCGCGCCCGCCGCGCTCGGCAATGCGCCGCTCGGCCAGCCGGAAAAAGCGCACGTACAAATCATCCAGATTGAACTTCTTGATGCCCCACTTTTTAATCAAGCCTTCCTTGTACGGCGTGACCAAATCCTGCTCTTCGCCCAGCGCCACGCCGCCAAAAGCGTCATACGGCGGGTTGCCCAGAATCACGATGATTTTTTGCGTCTGCTTGACCTGATCGGCGGCGTCGCGCTCCTGCTCGAATTCGGGGAAGGGCAGCACGGCGTTTTTCGGCTCTTTGGCCGGTTCCCAGCCGGTCAGCGCGTTGGTCAGGTAAATGCCAGCGCGCTCGTCGTCCTGCAGCGGCGCGCCGAGCTGGCGCAGCAGCAGGCCGATTTGCAAATGTGCCACCACGTAAGGCGCGGGCAGCAGCTCAAAGCCGAACAGGCGCGTGGTGGCGGCCTCTTTCAATTGGTGCGCGGCCAGCGCGTCGGCCCCTTGGCTTTTGAGCTTGTCGGCCATCACGCGCAGCACTTCGACCAGATAAGCGCCGGTGCCGCAGCACGGATCGAGCACGACGACGTTCGGGTCGCCCAGCCCGTCGGGGAGGCCCAGCTCGGTTTGCAGCACCTGATCGACGCGGGCGACTTGGTAGCGCACGATTTCTTCGGGTGTGTACCAGACGCCCAGACTTTTGCGCAGCTCCGGGTCAAAAGCGGCCAGAAAGGGTTCGT
>CAIYKK010000556.1 GCA_903926695.1 uncultured Burkholderiales bacterium | reverse complement strand
CTGCTCGAAGGCGCGCTGCCCAAAGACTACCTCGGGCTGGAGCAAGACCTGCTGGCCGATTTGCTGAAAATTTTTGACCGCCCCGCCCTGCAGACCGCCACCGGCGATGTGTTTGGCCGCATCTACGAATATTTTCTGAACCAGTTTGCGCAAAGCGGCGCGCAAGAAGGCGGCGAGTTCTTCACGCCGCCTAGCCTGGTGCGCCTGATCGTCAATGTGATTGAGCCAGACCATGGCGTGGTGCTAGACCCAGCCTGCGGCTCGGCCGGCATGTTTGTGCAGACCGGCCACTTTATTGAAGAGGTGCGCCACAAAAGCACCAACGAAGTGGACATCACCTTCTACGGCCAGGAAAAGGCCGACCTCAACAGCAAGCTCGCCCGCATGAACTTGGCGGTGCATGGGCTTGAAGGCAACATCCGCATTGGCAACACCTTCTACGAAGACCACCACCAGTTGCTGGGCGCCTGCGACTTTGTGATGGCCAACCCACCCTTCAACGTGGATGGCGTGCAGGTGGCCAAGGTCAAAAGCCAGGTCGGCGAAAACCAAACCGGCAGGCTGCCCTTTGGTCTGCCCGGCGTGGCCGGCAAGAGCAAGGGCAAAAACAATGGCGACGGCGAAACCATCTCCAACGCCAACAGCCTTTGGCTGCAATACTTCTATAGCTACCTGAACGATACCGGCCGCGCCGGCTTCGTCATGGCCTCCAGCGCCTCGGATGCCGGCAACAAAGATAAGGAAATTCGCCAGCAGTTGGTGGAGTCAGGCCATGTCGATGTGATGGTGTCTATCGGCCCCAAGTTTTTCTATACGCGCAGCCTGCCCTGTGCATTGTGGTTCTTCGACAAGGGCAAGCCAGACGACTTGCTCGACACCGTGCTGATGATCGACGCGCGCAATGTCTACACCGTCGTGTCGGCGCGCTCCCATGTCTTCACCGATGAACAACTCGCCAACCTGACGGCCATCACCTGGTTGTACCGGGGTGAGCATGAGCGGTTCCTCGCGTTGGTGGCTTCGTACCACTGCCAGTTGGCGCAGCACCTCACGCAACTGAAAGAGCGCCTTGCCAACGACGAACAACAGGTCAGCGCACTGGCCACCGTGCTGCGCGACTTCGCGCTGACTGCCGCAGACCAGGAGGCCATCACAGCGGTGCGTGACAAGCTGGGCGAAGACCACGGCATCACGGACGCGTTGCTGCAAACCTATTGCACCGAAGTCCAGAAGATAGACGAACAAGGCGACGACTGGCGCAAGGCTTTGGACGCGGCGCAGAGCCAAGCCGGCACCGATCTAAAGGCATTGGCAACATTGAGTGGCACGCTTAAGCAGCGCAAGACCTTGCAAACCAAGGCAGAGGCCGTCAATGCAATCCTGAAGGCTGGATTGGCTGCCTTGGAGGCGCGGCACAAGGCCTGGCTGAAGCTTCTGGACTTGGCGGAGAAAACGCTGCGCGCCCGCCAATGGCCTGCCTTTGGCGGCGACGCCGCGCGCGAGGCCAAGAAGGCCTTGCTGCCGCGCGATCTGAAGAAGCGCGAGCCGCCCACGGTGCGCGACCAGGGCGTGGAAACGTTCAAGCGTGCCAGCTACTTTATTGCCCAAGGGCATTGGCTGCTGAGCCGCTTTCCAGCGGGCGTGTACGAGGATGTGGCGGGCCTGTGCAAAGCGGTGAGCCGCGACGACATCAAAGCCAACGACTATTCGCTCACGCCGGGAAGGTATGTGGGCGCAACGGTTGGCGTGCAGGACGATG
>CAIYKK010000555.1 GCA_903926695.1 uncultured Burkholderiales bacterium | reverse complement strand
TCAAGCCCGACGCCAGCTTTGCCGCCGCCGCGCATTGAGCGGTTGAATGAAAATTCTCCTGGTCAAGCTGTCGTCGCTGGGTGACGTGGTTCACGCCCTGCCGGTGGTGCAGGACATCCGCGCCGCGCTGCCCAACGCGCAAATCGACTGGGTGGTTGAAAAGTCTTTCGCCCCGGTGCTGGCGCTGTGCCCGGCGCTGCACCGCGTGATTCCGTGCGAAATCCGGCGCTGGCGCAAGTCGCCTTTTGCCGCGCCCACGCGCCAGCAGTGGAACGCCTTCAAAGCCGATTTGCGCCAGACGCCTTACGACGCGGTGATTGATTTGCAGGGTTTGACCAAATCGGCGCTGGTGGCGCGGCTGGCGCGGCTTGCGCCCGGCGGCCAGCGCTACGCCCTGGCCAATCAGACCGACGGCTCGGGCTATGAAGCGCCGACGCGCTGGCTGGCCGATGTGGCGATTCGCATTGAGCCGCGCACCCCGGCGGTGCAGCGCTCGCGTGAACTGGCGGCGCAGGCGCTGGGCTACAGCTTCGCGCCGCACCCGGACTTTGGCCTGAAAGTGCCGCCCGCGCCAACACCCGAAGCCGTGGCGGCTGGCCCGGCGTGGCCGCAAATCGCTTTCATTCACGGTACTTCTCGGGCGGATAAAGAATGGCCGCTGGTCCACTGGATTGAACTTGGCCGACGCTTGAATGCTGCCGGTTTTCAAATTGCGCTGCCGCACGGCAACGCCAAAGAGCTGGCCGTGAGCCAGACGCTGGCCGCTGCGCTCAATGCGGGCGCGCCCGCCCGCGCCGTCGTCTGGCCGCTGCTGGCGCTGGATGCGCTGACGCACCGGCTGGCGCGCTGCGCTGGCGTGATCGGTGTCGATAGCGGCGTGAGCCACATTGCCGTGGCGCTGGATTTGCCGCATGTGCAGCTCTACAACTTCGACACCGCCTGGCGCACCGGGCCGGATTCGGGCGGGCGGCAGGTCAGCGTGTTCGCCCAGCCCGCGCCGGGCGTGGAGGCCGTCTGGCGCGCTTGGCTGGCTTGCAGCGCTGCGGGCGCGGTTAGTGCTGGTGCTGGCGGCGTGAACGGTGCCGGTGTTCCAACCGACAAAGCATGAGCGGCCCGATGAGCTGCCTCGCCAGCGCCTGCGCGCGTGCGCTGTATTCGGCGCTGATGACGCTGGGCCAGCCGCTGCTACGCCGCAAGCTGACGCGCCGGGGGCTGGAAGAGCCGGGCTATCTCGAAGCCATCGAAGAGCGTTTTGGCCACTACCGCCAGCCCGCCGAAACCGCCTCCGAACTGGTCTGGCTGCATGCCGTCTCGCTGGGCGAAACCCGCACCGCCGCCGTGCTGCTCAAAGCCCTGCGTGCGCAACACCCGGCGCTGCGCCTGCTGCTCACGCACGGCACGGCCACGGGGCGCGAAGAAGGGCGTTCGCTGCTCAACGCCATAGGCCGCAGCGGCGACGTGCAGGTCTGGCAGCCGTGGGACAGCCCGGCGGCAGTGGCGCGGTTTTTAACCCACTTCAAGCCGCGCCTGGGCCTGCTGATGGAAACCGAAATCTGGCCCAATCTGGTCGCCGCCGCCAAGGCCCGCGCCATGCCGCTGATCCTCGTCAACGGCCGCTTGTCTGAAAAATCCTTGAAGCAGGCGCGGCGCATGGCGCCGCTGGCGCTCCCTGCGTATGGCGCGCTGTCCGCCGTCTATGCCCAAACCGACGCCGACGCCAGTCGCTTTGCCCAACTCGGCGCGCCGGTCAAAGGCGTGTTTGGCAACCTGAAATTCGACGCCGCACCCAGCGCCGTCCACATCGCCCAAGGCCGGGCGTGGCGGCGGGCGCTGAATCAGCCGGTGCTGATGTTCGCCAGCTCCCGCGAAGGCGAGGAAGAGGAATTTTTCGCGCAAATCAAAGATCGGCTGAAAACGTACCGGGAGCAGGCCGCGCCCAGTCCGGGCGCATTCAAAGTGCTGGTCGCGCCGCGCCACCCGCAGCGTTTTGACGCGGTGGCCGCCCTGGCGGCGCAGCACGGCTTGCGCGTCTCGCGCCGCTCACAGTGGGCGGGCGGCCCCGCCGACAGCGAAGACGCCCTGCGCGCCGACATCTGGCTCGGCGACACGCTGGGCGAGATGGCGCTGTATTACGCCCTGAGCGACGCGGCGCTGCTGGGCGGCAGCTTTGCGCCGCTGGGCGGCCAAAACCTGATCGAAGCGGCGGCTTGCGGCTGCCCGCTGGTGATGGGGCCGCACACGTTCAACTTCACCGAAGCCGCCGCGCTGGCCCAAGCCGCAGGCGCGGCGCAGCGCGTGACCGATATGGCGCAAGCCGTGCGGGCCGCGCTGGTATTGATGAGTGATGAGCGAGCCCAAGCGCAGGCGGCTCAAGCGGGGCTGGATTTTGCGGCGCGCCACCAAGGCGCGGCGGCGCGCACCTTAGCAGCGCTGCACCCCCTCATTTTCACCGGCACACCGCATACGGCGTGTCGTATAAATCCAGGTTCTTTTTAATCGCGTTACGGTT
>CAIYKK010000554.1 GCA_903926695.1 uncultured Burkholderiales bacterium | reverse complement strand
GTTGTCAAAGTGGCCGATGTTGCAGACGATGGACTGGTCTTTCATCGCCGCCATGTGGGCGTAGGTGATGACGTTTTTGTTGACGGTGGCGGAGACGAAAATGTCGCATTTGTCGGCGGCGTATTCCATCGTCACGACCTTGAAGCCTTCCATCGCGGCCTGCAGCGCGTTGATCGGATCGATTTCCGTGACCCAGACTTGGGCGCGCAAAGCCAGCAGCGCCTGCGCGCAGCCCTTGCCCACGTCGCCGTAACCGGCCACGACGGCGACTTTGCCGGCAATCATCACATCGGTGGCGCGCTTGATGCCATCGACCAGCGATTCGCGGCAGCCGTACAGGTTGTCGAATTTCGATTTCGTCACCGAGTCGTTGACGTTGATGGCGCGCAGCGCCAGCGTGCCCTTGGCCGACATTTCGTTCAGGCGTAGCACGCCGGTGGTGGTTTCTTCGGTCACGCCGATGATGTTTTTCAGGCGGCGGCTGTACCAGGTCGGGTCTTGCGCCAGCTTCGCCTTGATGGCGTTGAACAGGCAGATTTCCTCTTCACTGCCGGGCTTGGCGAGCAGGCTGGCATCTAGCTCGGCCTGCGCGCCCAGATGCATCAACAGCGTCGCATCGCCGCCGTCGTCCAGAATCATGTTCGGGCCTTCTTCCGGCGTGCCCTTGGCGCCGGTGAATTCAAAGATGCGGTGCGTGTAATCCCAGTAATCGGCCAGCGTTTCGCCCTTGATGGCGAACACCGGCGTGCCTTGCGCGGCAATCGCGGCGGCGGCGTGGTCTTGCGTCGAGAAGATGTTGCACGAGGCCCAGCGCACGTCGGCGCCGAGGGCCTGCAGCGTTTCAATCAGCACGCCGGTCTGAATTGTCATGTGCAGCGAGCCGGTGATGCGCGCGCCTTTCAGGGGCTGGGCAGCGGCGAATTCTTCGCGGATCGCCATCAGGCCGGGCATTTCGGTTTCGGCGATTTTCAGTTCCTTGCGGCCCCAGGCGGCCAGCGTCAGGTCGGCGATGACGCAATCGGGGTTTTGGGCGGTTTTCAGTGCAGCATTCATGGGGAGCATCTCCAAAGGTCAGAAGTCAAACAGGGGCTGGGTAGCCACGGGCTGGCCTTGAGGGGTAGAAAAGTCGGGAAAATGGGGACTCACCCGGCCTCAAAGCACATGCGGGTGAGCGTGGTTGCAAGCGAAAAGTCCTGAGCCTAGACCACATGCCGTGGGTTGCAACGCTCCTCAGGAGAGGCGCTATTGTAGCGAAATGGGTTTTTGCGGGGCGGGCGGGGCTACTTTTCCCAAGTCCTCGTTTTCGATTTGCCTGTAGTCAGCCTCTACCGCCTTGAGCGGCACCTTGCTCTCGAATTCAGACGACGTTTTGGTAGTGGTTTAATCTTGACTGTCATCCAGAAAGATATTTATGGCGCGCAGTGATGTTGTGCTCATGGATGAATAACTTGAGCGATGCTTCCTGATTTTCTTGGATTTTGGAAAAGGAAAGCATTTTGCGTACAAATCGGCCAAG
>CAIYKK010000553.1 GCA_903926695.1 uncultured Burkholderiales bacterium | reverse complement strand
CCAGCGATCATGGCTGATCACCATCACCGAACCGGCGAATTCCAGCAGCGCATCTTCCAGCGCGCGCAAGGTTTCCACATCCAGGTCATTTGATGGTTCATCGAGCATCAGCACGTTGCCGCCCGCAATCAGCGTCTTGGCCAAATGCAAGCGTCCGCGCTCGCCGCCCGATAGCGTGCCGACGCGCTTTTGCTGGTCGCCGCCGTTGAAATTAAAACGCCCGCAATAAGCACGGCTGGGCATCTGGAACTTGCCGACGTTCAGGATGTCCAGCCCGCCGGACACGTCTTCCCAGACGGTTTTTTCGTTCACCAGATCATCGCGGTGCTGATCAACGAAGGCCATGCGCACCGTCGAGCCCTTGATGACTTCGCCGCTGTCAGGCTGCTCTTTGCCCGCAATCAGCTTGAACAGCGTCGATTTACCGGCGCCGTTCGGGCCGATGATGCCGACGATGGCGCCCGCCGGAACGGTAAAGCTCAAGTTATCAATCAAGACGCGGTCACCAAAAGACTTGCTGACGTTGTGGAACTCGATCACCTGCGTGCCCAGGCGCTCGGCCACGGGAATAAAAATCTCGTTGGTTTCGACGCGCTTTTGGTATTCAAAATCGGACAGTTCCTCGAAACGGGCCAGACGCGACTTGCTCTTGGCCTGACGCGCTTTCGGGTTCTGGCGCGACCATTCGAGTTCCTTTTTCAGCGCTTTGGCACGGGCTTCTTCGCCCTTTTGCTCCAGCGCCAAGCGGTCGCCCTTTTGCGTCAGCCAGCTGCTGTAGTTACCTTTCCAGGGAATGCCCTGGCCCCGGTCCAGTTCCAGAATCCACTCGGCGGCGTTGTCGAGGAAATAGCGATCATGGGTGATGGCCACAACGGTGCCGGGGTAGCGCTGCAAAAACTGCTCCAGCCAATCGACCGATTCAGCGTCCAAGTGATTGGTCGGCTCGTCAAGCAGCAGCATATCGGGCTTGGACAGCAGCATGCTGCACAGCGCGACGCGGCGCTTTTCACCGCCGGAGAGCAGGCCGATTTTGGCGTCCCAGGGCGGCAGGCGCAGCGCGTCGGCGGCGATTTCAAGCTGGTGCTCGGAGTCGGTGCCGGCGGTGGCGATGATGGCTTCGAGGCGCGCCTGCTCAGCGGCCAGCGCGTCAAAATCGGCGTCTTCTTCGGCGTAGGCGGCATACACCGCTTCAAGCTGGGACTTGGCGGCAAACACCGCGCCCATACCGGCTTCAACGCTTTCGCGCACCGTGTGCTCGGGGTCCAGCTTGGGTTCCTGCGGCAGGTAGCCGATGTTCAGGCCCGGCATCGGGGTGGCTTCGCCTTCGATTTCCTTGTCCAGACCGGCCATGATTTTCAGCAGGGTCGATTTACCGGAGCCGTTGACGCCCAGCACGCCGATCTTGGCGCCGGGGAAGAAACTCAGGGACACGTTTTTGAGAATCTGGCGTTTGGGCGGCACAATTTTGCCAACCCTGTTCATGGTGAATACGTACTGAGCCATCAGAAATTACTTTGTAAAAAAGAACGGGAACAAATGTTGCTTGACTGGATGCCTCAACGCGCCATTGAAGGCGTAATTTTCGGCACGGATTTGCTGATTATCCATCTTGCGCTGGAAATCTTGCGCCCCAAAGGGCGAGGCAGCCCTGAACACCGCGCTGCTTACACCTGCGGCGCTGGCTGCGACCCTCCCCGCAGGCTCGCGCCAGCGGCATTGGCGTTCCGTGCGACAATAGCCCCGTCGCAGGCTCCAGTTGCCCTCGACATGCGGGCACACTCCTGGCGCTGCTTTTCAGCAGCCGCTGACGGTGTTTTTGGCCCGACTCCCTGATCCCATCTGCCTATCACTGGCGGGTCGCCTCAAACCAAGGCGCCCAACAGGCCGATCTAGAAGCGCCCCAGCGGCGCCACACCATGAAATTTGAAGAATTGAATCTGGCCCCGGCCATTCTGAAGGCCGTGCTTGAGCAGGGCTATGACACGCCCACGCCGATCCAGGCGCAAGCCATTCCAGCCGTGCTAGCTGGCGGCGACCTGCTGGGCGGTGCCCAAACCGGCACCGGCAAAACCGCCGCTTTCACCCTGCCGCTGCTGCAGCGCCTCTCGACCGAGCCGCGCCTGACCAACCGTCGCGGCGTCAACGCCGTGCGCGCCCTGATCATGACCCCGACGCGCGAACTCGCCGCCCAGGTCGAAGAAAGCGTTCGCACCTACGGCAAATACCTGGACCTGACCTCGATGGTCATGTTCGGCGGCGTCGGCATGGGCGCGCAGATTGAAAAACTGCGCCGTGGCGTTGATATTCTGGTCGCCACGCCAGGCCGCCTGCTGGACCACGCAGGCCAGGGCACGCTGGACTTGAGCCAGGTGCAAATTCTGGTGCTCGACGAAGCCGACCGCATGCTGGACATGGGTTTTATTCACGACCTCACAAAAGTGCTGGCGCTGGTGCCCAAGCACAAGCAGTCGCTCTTGTTTAGCGCCACCTTCAGCGATGAAATCCGCGAACTGGCCAACGGCCTGCTCAAAAACCCCGAATCGATCCAGGTCACGCCGCGCAACACCACGGT
>CAIYKK010000552.1 GCA_903926695.1 uncultured Burkholderiales bacterium | reverse complement strand
TTCAGGCCCTTGTTTTCCATCGCGCCCATGTTGAAGTCGCTGGTGGCGACGATCATGAAGCGCTCCAGATCGAGCGGCAGGCCAAAACGCGCCTCGTCCCACGCGACGGACAGCATCAGCGAAGTCATGGCGTGCTCGGTTTTGTCCAGGTCGCCGGGGCGCACATAGACTTGCAGCAAGTGATCTTTGCCCGAGCGCGTGGTGATGCGCTGCTCACGCGCCACCAACTGGCCCGCCACCAGCGCAAACAAATAGCTGGGCTTTTTGTGCGGATCGACCCATTTGGCAAAATGCCGCGCGCCGTTCGGGCCGTCGTCGAGCGCGCCCTGTGCCACCAAGTTGCCGTTGGACAGCAGCACCGGGTATTTGGCCTTGTCGGCGCGCAGCGTGACGCTGTAGCTGGCCATCACGTCCGGGCGGTCGAGGAAATACGTGATGCGCCGGAAGCCCTCAGCCTCGCACTGCGTGAAAAACGAGTCGTTGCTGACGTACAGGCCCATCAGCTTGGTGTTTTTGGCGGGCGCGCAGGTGGTGAAGATTTCCAGCTCGAACGCGTCGGGAAGGTTTTCGAGCACCAATTGCTGGCCGTCCATTTTGAACGACGCGCCTTGGCCGTTGACCAGCACCCGCGCCAAGTTCAACTCCTCACCGTCGAGGCGCAGGGGCTGCGCGGGAACGTCTGGGTTGCGGCGCAGTGTCATCTTGTTGAGCACGCGGGTTTTGGCCGGGTCCAGGTCAAAGCACAAATCGACCGTGTCGATCAGGTAGGCCGGGGCGGTGTAATCGGCGCGGTTGATGACCACGGCGGCGCCCGGTCCAGTTCCGGTCTCATCCATCAAATGCAGCATGGCGGCTTCCTCATTGTTCTAAAAATCAGTCTCAAAGCGTGGAGCGCGGCGCAGGGCGGCGCTCAAACACCTTGCTTCAGGGAGGCTTCGATAAACACGTCCAGATCGCCGTCCAGCACTTTTTGCGTGGCGGAGACTTCGACGTTGGTGCGCAAGTCCTTGATGCGGCTGTTGTCCAGCACATACGAGCGGATCTGGTGGCCCCAGCCCACATCGGTCTTGGTGTCTTCGAGCTTTTGCTGGGCTTCTTGTTGCTTGCGCAACTCGAAGTCATACAGGCGCGAGCGCAGGCGCTTCCAGGCGACATCGCGGTTGCTGTGTTGCGAGCGTCCGTCCTGACACTGCACGACGATGCCGGTCGGCAAGTGCGTCAGACGCACCGCCGAGTCGGTTTTGTTGATGTGCTGCCCGCCCGCGCCGCTGGCCCGGAAGGTATCGACGCGCACGTCCGACGGGTTGATGTCGATTTCAATCGAATCGTCCACTTCGGGATAGACAAACACCGAGGCAAACGAGGTGTGGCGCCCGCCCGACGAGTCAAACGGCGACTTGCGCACCAGCCGGTGAACGCCGGTTTCGGTGCGCAGCAGGCCAAAAGCGTATTCGCCTTCGATCTTGATCGTCGCGCCCTTGATGCCCGCCGTGTCGCCGGGCGACTCGTCTTCAACGGTGGTTTTAAAACCCTTGCGCTCGGCGTATTTCAGGTACTGGCGCAGCAGCATGCTGGCCCAGTCGCAGGCTTCCGTGCCGCCCGCGCCCGCCTGAATGTCCAAAAAGCACGGCAGCGGATCAGCCGGATTGTTGAACATTCGGCGAAATTCCATCTTTTCGACTTCAGTGGCCATGTTGGCGGCGTCAAGCTCAATCGCCTGCATGCCCGCCTCGTCGCCGTCGCTTTTAGACATGTCAAACAGCTCGGCGTTGTCGGCCAGTTCCTGCTCCAGCCGGTCCAGGATGAGGACCACATCTTCCAGCGATTTTTTCTC
>CAIYKK010000551.1 GCA_903926695.1 uncultured Burkholderiales bacterium | reverse complement strand
GCCCATGCAGCATTCCCAAACCCATTTGCGCTCGCGCCCCATCGTGGCCGGGCAGTTGCGCGCTTTTGAAGCCGTGGCGCGCCACCTCAACTTTCGCGCTGCCTCCGAAGAGCTGGCGCTGACCCAGTCCGCCGTGAGCCGCCAGATTCAGGCGCTTGAAGACGATGTGGGCGTGAGCCTGTTTCACCGCCACACGCGGGCCGTCGAGCTGACGCACGCGGGCGGCGTGCTGCTGCGGGCGGTCACGCCCGCGCTGGAGCGCATCGACGGCGCGGTGCGACAGATCCGCCAGAGCGCCGGGCGTAAAAGCGTGTCGCTCTCGACCTTTGCGTCGTTCGCCTCGATGTGGCTGATTCCCCGGCTGGAGGATTTTCAGTGGCGACACCCCGATATCGACATCCGCATTGATGCGTCGGACGTGGCGATTGATCTGGCGCTGTCGGATTTGGATTTGGCGCTGCGCTACGCGCCCGCCGAGCGCGTGCCGCCGCAGGCGATCCGGTTGTTTGGCGAGCAGATCACGCCGGTGATCAGCCCGTGGCTGCTCAAAAGCGGGCCGCGCCTGCAGACGGCGGCGGATCTGGCGCAGTTCACGCTGATCGAGGCGGGCGACGCGCATTACAGCCATTTGCAGTGGCTGACCTGGCGGCGCTGGCTGGAGCAGCAGGGCGCGGCCACGCTGGAAGTCAAGCGCTGGCTGTATTTCAACTACGCCAGCCAGATGGTGCAGGCGGCGCTGACCGGCCAAGGCGTGGTGCTGGCGCGGCTGCCGCTGGTGGCCGAGAGTCTGGCCTCGGGCGATTTGGTGGAGGCGTTGCCGAATCAGCGCATGGATTCGCCGATGGCCTACTGGCTGGTCACCGGGCCGCGCAACGCCGGGCGGCCCGAAGTGCTGGCGTTTTGCGACTGGCTCAAGGCGCAGGCCGCGCAGACGCGCGAGGCGATTGGGGAGGCGCCGGATGCGCAGGCCGCCGCAAAGACGAACGACTGAGCAACGGGCCAGAAAACCGCTACAAAATCGCGCCCGGCCGCTCGCCGCGCTCATACACCACATGGGCGCGCCCGACGATCATCAAATCGAGCTTGCCGATGCGCGCCAGGTCTTTTTTGGCGTAGGGCAGCTTGTGCAGCACGTAGCGCATGGCGTTCAGGCGGGCGCGTTTTTTACAATCGCTTTTGATCACGCTCCAGGGCGCGTCGGCGGTGTCGGTTTCAAAAAACATGGCTTCTTTGCAGCGCGTGTAGTCGTCCCACTTGTCGAGCGAGGCGGTATCAATCGGACTGAGTTTCCACTGCTTGAGCGGATGGCCCTCACGCTCCTTGAAGCGGCGGCGCTGCTCCTTGCGGCTGACGCTGAACCAGAACTTGATCACATGCACGCCGCTGCGCACCAGCTGGCGTTCAAACTCGGGCGCCTGACGCATGAATTCAAAATATTCGGCATCGCTGCAAAAACCCATCACGCGCTCGACGCCAGCGCGGTTGTACCAACTGCGGTCGAACAGCACGATCTCGCCGCGTGTCGGCAAATGCTGCACGTAGCGCTGAAAATACCACTGGCCGCGCTCGTTTTCTGACGGCTTTTCCAACGCCACGACGCGGGCGCCGCGTGGATTCAAATGCTCCATGAAGCGTTTGATGGCGCCGCCCTTGCCAGCGGCGTCGCGCCCTTCAAACAGGATGACAACGCGCTCGCCGGTTTCTTTGACCCAGGCCTGCAGCTTGAGCAACTCGACCTGCAGCCGGAATTTTTCTTTTTCATAAGCGCTGCGGCGCAGGAGGTTTTTGTACGGGTAGCCGCCTTCGCGCCAGTCTGGCGCCAGCGCCTCGTCGGGGCTTTCGCGGGAGGCGTTTTTGCCTTTGCCTTTGCTTTTGGGGCTGGCCTGCTGCGCCAGTGCGGCGCACAGGGCGCGGCGGTCATCCGACGAAGCGCCTTCGAGCAGGGCGCGCAGGGCCTGGGCGCGGGCGACCGGACTGCTGACGGTGGCGCCCACGCCGTCGTCGAGCAGCGACAGCGCCACCTGCAGCTGCTGGCTCTGCACCGCCTCGGTGGCCTGGGTGGTCACAAACGCCTCCAGCGCCTTGCTCCGGGTGGACGGCGCCCGGTCACCACGGGCGGCGGCGCGCACCTTCTCTTGCACGGCAGGCGCAGAGGCTTTGCGGCGGGAGGATTTTTTGCGGGAGGTTTCAGGGGCGGGTGCAGCGCTGCTATCGAGGGCGTCGGACATGTCTCGGTCTTTCTTGTGGAGGAGCCGGTGAACTGGCAAGCGAGGCAAGCCAGCGTTTAATTCTAGGCCTGCCATGCTTGAGTCCTGCGCCAAACCGGCACCGGCCACAGCGCATTCAAGCCGCGCTCGCTCAGACGCCAGCGAGCGGGCTGACGCCGGTCAGCCGCCTCACACCGGCCAGACCACGCCCTTGTCGTTGAGAATCACATCGAGCGGCACGTCGTGCGACTCAGGCTCCATATCCGGCAGCCAGCCCTGGCTGTAGCCCAAACCGACGGTGAACGGGCGCGGCGAGAGCGTGGCCAGCGTGCGGTCGTAAAAACCGCCGCCGTAGCCCAGCCGGTAGCCGCCCGGCCCGTAGCCGACGCAGGGCACAAACAGCAGCGTCGGCACAATCACCTCCGTGTCCTTGGGCTTGGGAATGCCGTAAGCGTCTTCTTCCATCGGGCAGCCGGGATACCAGGCGTGAAAAACCAGCGTTTTATGCACCTTGTTGACCACCGGCAGGCCGATCTTGCGCGGCGAGCGGCTGGCGATGCTTTCATTGGCTAATTGCGCCGGTTCGGCCTGCTCGGGCAGGGTTTCAAACAAGGCGTCCTGGCTCAGCACAGCGTCTTCCTGCCAGCGGTACAGTGCGGGCAGCGGATCGAATTCGCCTTTGATCGGCCAGTACGCGCCAATGACCTCGTGGGGCGAGCCCACCAGCCAAATCCGCATGACCTGCTGCAGCAAATCGGCCCGAGCCAAGCGGTCAGGCATGTCCAGGCGCGACCGCACCAAGGCTTTACGTGTACTTAATTTGTCCATAATGCTCCGATGCTATACAAATTTCTTTCCAGCACAGCATTTTCTGCTGTATTTTCGGCGGCCCTCGTGGCCGGTCTTCCTTCACCCGTGGCGGCGCAGTCTCTCTCGTCCGCCGACAGCCTCATTGTGGACATGAACAAAGCCTTCAAGCGCGGCGACAAGGCGCGCCTGACGCAAATGCTGCCACAGGCACGCGGCCACGCGCTCGAAGCCTGGGCCGCTTACTGGGAGCTGCGCGCCCGGCTGGGCGAGGCCAATTCACAAGATGTGCAGGACTTTTTCACCCGCTACGCCGGCACTTACCAGGAAGACCGGATGCGCAACGACTGGCTGCTGGTGCTGGGCCAGCGCCGCGACTGGGCCGGTTTTGCCGCCGAATACCCCAAATACCGCATGAACGACGACCGCGAGGTGCGCTGCTACGCCCTGCTGGTCGAGCACACGAAAAACTTTCTGCCCGACTCGCGCCTGCCCGAAGAAGTGCGCAAAAACTGGTACGCCCAGCGCGAAGCCGATGACGGCTGCACGACCGCCGCCGACCGACTGGTGGGCAGCAAAAATCTCACCCAGCTCGATGTCTGGCAAAAAGCGCGTCTGGCCACCGAGGCCGGACGCTCACGCGCCACCCGTGACGCAGTGCAGATCGTCGCGCCCGAAGCTGTGCCAATGGTCACCGAACTGAGCGCCAATCCGGTCAAATTCCTCTCGGACAAATACCTCGCCATTCGCACCGTGCGCAAAGAGCTGATCACGCTGGCGCTGGTCAAGCTGGCCACCAGCGACGCCGAAAGCGCCGCCGCCCAGTTGAGCAACAAATGGGCCGTGCAGCTCAGCGCCGAAGAGCGCAACTGGGTCTGGGGGCTGATCGGCAAGCAGGTCGCCACCCGCCTGGGCAGCCAGTCGGCCAACGACGCGATGTATTATTTTTCCAAAGTCAGCAAAGACACCGACCTGACGGACGACATGCTGGCCTGGAAAACCCGCGCCGCCCTGCGCGCAGGCACGCAGCCGCAATGGCCCGAAGTGCTCAAGGCCGTGAACGCCATGAGCGACGAGGTGCGCCAGGACGCCACCTGGACTTACTGGAAGGCGCGTGCCCTGATCGCCACCTCGCAGCGCGCCGAAGCCACCACGCTGCTGCAGTCCATCGCCTCGGTGCGCGGTTTTTACGAGCAGCTCGCGCTCGAAGAGCTGGGCCAGAAAATCACCGTGCCCGCCAAACCCTCGTCTCTCAGCAACTCGGAAAAAGAAAGCGCCCGGCTCAACCCCGGCCTGAGCCGCGCCATTTACGCCATCCAGATCGGCCTGCGCCCCGAAGGCGTGCGCGAGTGGAATTACAGCATCAGCCTGCACCAGAAAAGCGGCATGTCCGAGCGCGAACTGCTAGCCGCCGCACAGCTCGCCTGCGAGCGCCAGCTCTGGGATCGCTGCATCAACACCAGCGAGCGCACCAAAAACGTCATGGATTTTGAGCAGCGTTTTCCGACGCCGTTTCGGGAGCTGGTCGTCAAGCGCAGCCAGGACGTGAACCTGGACCCGGCTTACGTCTATGGCCTGATTCGCCAGGAAAGCCGTTTTGTGATGGATGCGCGCTCGGGCGTGGGCGCCTCTGGCCTGATGCAGGTCATGCCAACCACGGCGCGCTGGACGGCCAAAAAAATCGGCCTGACCAAATTCACCCCCGACCAGCTCAGCGACCGCGACACCAACATCACCATCGGCACGGCTTATCTCAAGCTGGCGCTGGACGATCTGGGCGGCTCGATGGCGATGGCCGCCGCCGCCTACAACGCCGGGCCGAGCCGCCCGCGCGCCTGGCGCAACGGGCCGGTGCTTGAAGCGGCGATCTGGGCCGAAAACGTGCCCTTTGCCGAAACGCGTGATTACATCAAAAAGGTTTTGTCCAACACGACCAGCTACGCCGCGCTGCTGACGGGCCAGCCGCAGTCGCTCAAGGCGCGGCTGGGCCAGGTCGGCCCGCGTGACATTGCTGCGCCGCCGGAAGAAAAACTGCCTTAAAAAATCGGGACGCACACGCGATCAGGCGAATCCGGCCTACAAAAGAACGCAAAAAATACGGCTAGGGTCAGCGGGCAATGAACCTGCTTGACAACACCCTTCCGCTTCCGGCGCCCGGCATGGCGCTTTTTCTGGACTTTGACGGCACGCTGGTCGAGCTGGCCCCGCAGCCCGAGGCGGTCGTCGTGTCACCGCTGCTGACGGGCACGCTGGCCGGGCTGTATCAGCAGCTCGGCGGCGCGCTGGCGCTGGTGTCGGGCAGGCGCCTGATCGACGTGGACAGTTTTCTGGCGCCGCTGCAGCTCCCGGCAGCGGGCGAGCACGGCGCCCAGCGCCGCAGCGCCGACGGACTCCTGATCAGCGCGCCCGCCACTGACCTGACGCCCGCGCTGCAGGCCGCCCAGGCGCTGGCGCTGCTCCACCCCGACCTGCGGCTGGAGCAAAAAACCCTCGCCCTGAGCCTGCATTACCGCCAAGCGCCCGAACTGGCCGGTTTGTGCCTGCAAATCATGCGTCTGGCGCTGCAGGACAGCAACGCTCTGGAGCTGATGCAGGGCAAATTTGTCATCGACGTGAAACCGGTTGGTGTGAGCAAAGGCACGGCCATCGCCGCCTTCATGGCCGAGGTGCCGTTTGCCGGGCGCGTGCCGGTCTTTGCGGGCGACGACGCGACGGACGAAGACGGGTTTGAGCAGGTGCAGCGCCTGGGCGGCTATGCCATCAAAGTCGGACCGGGGCCGACCTGTGCGCGCCACCGCTGCGCCAGCGTGGCGGCGCTGCTGGTGTGGCTGCAGGCGTTTCACACTGGCAGGGCCGAAAGGCTCAAAGCATGATCCCATCGACCGACAACGCCCATTTCGCGCCGCCCGCGCCGCCCTCGCTGGCGCTGGGCGTGATTGGCAACTGCGCCTTCAGCGCGCTGATTGATGCCCGCGCCCGCGTTGTCTGGTGCTGCCTGCCGCGCTTTGACGGCGACCCGGTGTTCAACGCGCTGCTCGACACCAGCGATCAGGCCAGCGCCTTCGGCATCGAGATCGAAAACTTCTCCCACGCCCGCCAGTGCTACGAGGCCAACACCGCCGTGCTGCGCACCGAGCTGTTTGACACACGCGGCCAGAGTCTGGAAATCACCGACTTTGCGCCGCGTTTTTACCGCCGCTCGCGGGTGTTTAAACCGATGATGCTGGTGCGCCGCGTGCGCCCGCTGCAGGGCGCGCCGCGCATGCGGGTGCTGCTGGACGTACGTTACGACTGGGGCCGCGCCAAGCCGATGATCACGCAGGGCAGCAACCACCTGCGTTACGTCGGCGACGCGCTCACGCTGCGGCTGAACACCGATGCGTCGCTCTCGCACATCCTGTCGCGCCAGCCGTTTTTGCTGACCCGCGAACACCACTTTCTGCTCGGCGCGGACGAGTCGCTCAGCGACGGCATTGCCGACACGGCCCGGCTGTTTGAGCAGGAAACCGTCTCCTACTGGCGCCGCTGGAGCCAGCGGCTGCACATTCCGCTGGAGTGGCAGGAGGCGGTGATTCGCGCCGCCATCACTTTGAAACTGTCGCTGTTTGAGGACACGGGCGCGATTGTCGCGGCCATGACCACAAGCATTCCCGAAGCGCCGCACAGCGGGCGCACCTGGGATTACCGCTTTTGCTGGCTGCGCGACGCGTTTTTTGTCGTGCGGGCGCTCAACAGCCTCTCGGAAGTCGGCACGCTGGAGGAATACCTGCGCTGGCTGGGGAACGTCGTGGTGCAGGCCGATGGCGGCCACATCCAGCCGCTGTACGGCATCGGGCTGGAGCGCGAGCTACCCGAGACGCTGCAAAGCCACCTCGGCGGCTACCGCAGCATGGGGCCGGTGCGCGTGGGCAACCAGGCGCAGGAGCACTTTCAGCACGACGTGTACGGCAACGTGGTGCTGGGCGCGGCCCAGGCCTTTCACGACCGGCGGCTGCTGCACCGCGCCGGGGCCGCTGAATTTTTGCGCCTCGAAGCCGTGGGTGAGCAAGCCGTGCGCCGCTACGACCAGCCCGACGCGGGCATGTGGGAGCTGCGCACGCGCGCACGCGTTCACACCTCGTCGGCACTGATGTGCTGGGCCGCCTGCGACCGGCTGGGCAAAATCGCCCTGGAGCTGAATCAGGCCGAGCGCGCCCGCTACTGGCAGGGCCAAGCCGCCGTCATGCGCGAGCGCATCCTGCGCGAATCGTGGAGCGATACGCGCCAAGCCTTTGCCGAAAGCTTTGGCGGCAGCGATCTGGACGCCAGCGCGCTGCTGATGATCGAAGTGGGTTTTATCGACCCGTCCGACCCGCGTTTTGCCGCCACGCTGGCCGCGCTCGAAAAACACCTGTGCGACGGCCCCTACATGCGCCGCTACGAAGCGCCCGACGACTTCGGCAAGCCCGAAACGGCGTTCAACATCTGCACTTTCTGGCGCATAGACGCCCTGGCGCGCATAGGCCGCAAGGACGAAGCGCGGGCGATTTTTGAAACCATGTTGGCGGCGCGCAACCACGTCGGCCTGCTGTCCGAAGACACGCACCCGGTGACGGGCGAAATGTGGGGCAACTTTCCGCAAACCTATTCGATGGTCGGTATCATCAACGCCGCCGTGCGCCTGTCCAAGCCGTGGGACACGCAGGTATGAGCCGCCTGGTGGTGGTCTCCAACCGCGTGGCTGATCCGCGCAAAGCCTCGGCGGCGGGCGGTCTGGCAGTGGCGCTGGGCGAGGCGCTGTCAAGCGACGGCGGGCTGTGGTTCGGCTGGAGCGGCATCATCACCGAAGGCGGCGCGCCCGGCGAAGGCGCGATTCACACCCGTCAGGCGGGCAACGTGCGCCTCGTCACCGTGGACCTGTGCCGCGAGGACCATGACAGCTATTACCTCGGCTACAGCAACGGCGTACTCTGGCCGGTGTTTCATTACCGGCTCGATCTGGCCGATTTTGACGCGGGCTATGTTGCCGGCTACCGGCGCGTCAACCAGATGCTGGCGCGCAAGCTGGTGCCGCTGCTCAAGCCCGACGATCTGATCTGGATTCACGACTACCACCTGATCCCGCTGGCCGCCGAGCTGCGCGCTCTGGACTGCCGCCAGCGCATCGGGTTTTTTCTGCACATTCCGCTGCCCCCGCCGCTGATTCTGGCCGCTGTGCCGCAGCACGAATGGCTGATTCGCTCGCTGTTTGCCTGCGACGTGGTGGGTTTTCAGAGCCAGGCCGATGTGGAGCATTTTTCCAGCTACGTCGGTCAGGAAGCGGTGGCCGAAAAACTCGACGCGCACCAGTTCCGCGCTTTTGGCCGCCGGGTACACGCCCAGGCGTTTCCCATCGGCATCGACGTGGACGAATTTGCCGCCCTGACGCAAACCAAAGAAGCACGCGAGACGCACGCACACCTGCGCAAGGAATACGCGGGCCGCCATCTGCTGCTGGGCGTGGAGCGCATGGATTATTCAAAAGGCCTGCCCCAGCGCCTCAAAACCTTTCGTGAACTGCTGAAAAAATACCCGGAAAACATCGGCAGCGCCACCTTGATCCAGATTGCCTCGCCCAGCCGCGAGGCGCTGGACACCTACGCCGGGCTGCGCCAGGAGCTGGAAAGCCTGTGCGGCGCGATCAACGGCGACTTTGGCGATCTGGACTGGATGCCGGTGCGCTACATCCACCGCAACGTCAGCCGCAGACGCCTGCCGGGGCTGTACCGGGCCGCCGATGTGGCGCTGGTGACGCCGCTGCGCGACGGCATGAATCTGGTGGCCAAGGAGTTCATCGCCGCGCAAGACCCGGACGATCCGGGCGTACTGGTGCTGTCGCGCTTTGCCGGGGCCGCCGAGGAGCTACGCGAAGCGATTCTGGTCAACCCCTACGACACGTTTGGCACGGCAGAAAGCATTCAACTGGCGCTGCAGATGCCGCTGGCCGAGCGCCAGCGCCGCCACCAGCAATTGTTAGAACGCATCCGCAGCCACGATGTTCACTGGTGGCGCGAGGCGTTTTTAAGCGCCCTGGCCGAGTGTGTGCCGGAGTGAGCCGCCTCAGACCCAGTGGCTGATCACGCTGGCCAGCAAACTGAGCAGCACCGTGCTGCCCAGCGGAATATTGAACTCGCGCCCGAGCAGGCGAAAGCGCAAATCGCCCGGCAGCTTCCCCAGGCCCAGCCGGTGCAGCAGCGGCGTGAGCCAACTGATAAACATCAGCGCGAGAAAAATTACGATGAACCAGCGGATCATGGGCTGGCGTTTAGAGCGGCACCACGCGGCGCGGGCGCGCTCATGGACAGGGCGTGACCCACATGCCGCTCGAAAACAGCCGACATGCGCGCCAGCATGGCGAGTTCGGCCTCAGTCACGCCTTTTTCTTTGGCCACGCTGGCCTGCACTTTGTTCCACGCGGGCAGCAGCGCCAGCGCCATGCGCCGGAATTCGGCCAGCGTCGGCGCAAAACCAAAACCGCAATCGGCGCACAACGCTTCCCAGGAATGCGCGCCCACGGCGTCAAACGTCTCTTCGTCGCCGATAAACAGCGCCAAGCCCTCGTCGCCATACACCCGCACACACAGCAGGTCGTAAAACGGCGCGAGCCGGTAGCCTTTGTCATCGACCAGCACCGAGACGTTTTTGGCGTGCGCGTCGGCGTTGCCGATAAGGTAATTGAACATCACCCAGCGCTGGAACTGCAGCCAGTCGCTGCCACGCACCCGCAACTCGCGCAAGGCGTGAACCAGCCTGGGCAGGCTCGCCAGTCCACCTTGGCGCTCGTACTTACAGCCCGGCCCGTGGCCCAGCAACTGGCAGCCGTCAAACTGGTGCAGGCTGACGATGTTGCCGACCATCAACTCCCGGTCATAGCGCTCGACCACATAAGCGGCCTCGGGCACGCGCAGCAGCCACACCTTGGGCACCGGCAGTTTGAGCGCCTGGGCCAGTTTCATGCAGGCGTATTCGTTGATGGCGCTGGGCTGGTAGCGCGGCTGGCGTGTGTCGGGTTTGAGGATGTGCGTGGTGGGCGAGGCACCGATGCTGTCATACAGCTTCCTGGCTTTGGGGTCAAAGCGCAGGCCTACCTTGTCCTGCGCGCCCGGCAACGACATACTGGCCTGCGTGTTCGACACCAGCAGCGGCGTGGCGGCGCGACCAGTCAACCGGGCACTCAATTCGGCCAGCGGCAACTCGCGGTAATTCTGTTGCACCTGCGGCACCACCCCTTGCGGCAACAGTGAAAGCACGCCGGGCAGTTCCTTGCCCAGATGGCCCAAGATATCCAGCGTCGAGGCACCACGCAACTGCAAGGCGGCCAGCACATCGTCCAGCACCTCGCCTTCGGGCAGCAGGTTTTCAAAAAAGCTGCGCACCAAGGCACCGCGTACCGGCTGGGCCGTGAGCGCAAACTGCGGTGCCAGCGGATACGCGCCCGGCTGTGTCAGCCATTGCGCGTCGTACTCAAAAAAGAACTCGCCCGCCGCATGACCAAACCAGCCCATAGGCCGCGCACTGGCCCAGACCTGAAAACGGATCATGGCTTTTTGCTTTCAGGATCTTGGGAATCAGTCGGGAAATCTGTTTGCACCTGAACATGACTCCAGCCCGTCACGTCCATAGACAAGCCCAACCCCGTCATGTACTGCAGCAACCGGCCCAGCGAACAACGCGCTGGATCGGTTTCTGCATCACGGATGAAAGAAGGACTCACACTGCAAACTGCGGCAGCTTGTTCCCGCGACAAGCCTTGACGCTTGCGTTCGCTCGCTAACTGTTGAGCAAGCATCGAGAGAGAAGAAGTTTTGGATAGCATTTTTGACCTCTAAAGGTCATTTTCGCTTAATTTTAAGGCAAAACAATTAAAATTGACCCAAAAAGAACAAATTTAATTCATCCAATTAGCTTTTATTTAATTAAGAAAAAATTGTTAACAAATTTGAAAAAGTATCCTTTTTTTTGACCTAATAAGATCAAAAAATTCCAACTATCTAAAACATTGATGGTTCTGTTACCGTTAACTGTGAAAGATTGACCTCCACAAAGATAGACAAAAAAATTCCCGCCGTTATGACTGAAATTTCCAGCGCCAACGGTGACAGAGTCCCCATTGATAAGGCAAGATAGCTACAACGTATGCGTCCGATCCCCAGCCGCAAACCCCATCGGCTCCCAGATG
>CAIYKK010000550.1 GCA_903926695.1 uncultured Burkholderiales bacterium | reverse complement strand
TGCCGCCGAAAAGGCCGAAAGCGGGGAAACCTTCGAGCTGTTCAATCACGCGACTGTCCTTGATGATGCGACGCTCAATCGGGCCAAGAACTTGTTGATTCATGAGGGTGGGGTACGCGGCTGCCTGCGGGTGGAGCACTTCTTCCGGCTCGAATTCATCGTCGGCAAGGCCGGGCGCAAGGAAGAATCCTTTTCGGATATCGACAGTGCTGCATCCAATGGCACTGTCCTCATGGCCAAGCTGGTTACTGGCCTGGCGCTGCTGCACTTAATGCAGGACAAGCGCCACAACGTCCGAGCGGTATGCTATCTGGATGAGGCTTCAGCTCTGGATCAGCGCAACCAGCGCAGCCTGATCGAGACTGCGCAGGATTTTGGCTATTCCCTGATTTTTGCCTCCCCTGCACCGCTGGTGACCGCGCGCTATTGCGTGCCAATTACCAGCAGTAGCGGCTATAACAACATCAGCCACAAGAGTTGGCAGATTCTGGAGCCATTGGATGAGTCTGCAGCACACGCTCAGGGCACTCAGCAGGCACCGGCATGAACCGCCCCCTTGTGGCGGCGCTGGCCAAGCTGCTCGAAGCGGCGGGAGCCCCATCCCAGCCAAAAACTTGTCCCGCCAGCGCCTTCACGGCCTCACAGCGTCAGGCGCTTGAAGACTTGGGGCGCAGAACGGGCGCGCTCAAGGTCAGACCAGAGGGAAGAGGAAGCGTGTATCAGGTCATCAACGAAGATGTGTTGGTGACCCACCTTCGGGCCTTGCGTCCTCTGCATGCCAGTGACATAAATCCCTTGATCCCCAGACGAGCTGCAAATATCGCCCTGTCCCGCAGCAGCAAGGGTCGGGCACATGGGCACGACCTGCACTATCTTCTTGTCAAGGGAATTTCTGAGGGCGTGATCTGGCGTGAAAATACAGAAGGAAAGGAACGAGTTTTTGACCTGACGTGTGCCACAAGTACGGCTGGCGCGGGAGTTCTAGCCATTAGCGAAGACGACTACTGGTGTTCACAGCAGCCTTTGTGGCTGGTTGAAAACCAGACCTTGTTTGACAGGCTGGACTGGCTTCCTGCATGGTCTGAGGGCACGGTTGCCTATTACGCGGGCCAGCTACCAGGTCGGCTGCTTCAATGGCTTGCGCATCGGCACCGGGCATCGGAGGTCATCATTTTTCCAGACTACGACGGTGTCGGGCTGCTGAACTATGCCAAGTTGCTGGAGGTTTGCTGCAGTCCCCCTTCTTTTTGGCTGATGCCTGACTGGTTAAGGCTTTTGAAAACCTATGGCAGCAATGTAGTGTGGCAAAACACACAAGCTGATTTTCAGACCGCTCTTAAACGCATTGTGGCAGCAGGGGCACCCCGAGAAGTGATCGAAATGTGTGCTGCACTGAGCAGCCAGGGCTTGGCGCTTGAGCATGAATCCATCTGGTTAAACCACACATAAGGCCCAGCTGATCTTGCCAGAAACACCCTTAGCGCAGCAGCACCAGCTGCGGCACGGCGTCGCTGGCGCACCAGACGATGGCGTTTTGCTGATGCTGTCTGCCCAGTACCTTGCCTGCCTCCAGCGGCAGGCTCCACACCAGAAAACTCGCCTCGCCTGGCCAGCCGTTGGTGGGATGCTGGCCGGTGCCTTCGATGAACTGCAGGCTGCGCTGGCGCAACTGGCGCGCCAAGGTTTCTTGCCGCTGGACATTGACGGATTCGCAAACGCACTGGCCCAAGGGGTTACACGCCGTGATGAAGGCGCATGACTGAACACGCCTGGATTTGTACAGCGCGGACAGGGGCGCGCTAGCAACGCCGACATGCAGCGTCAGCGGCAGGTCGGTGTACACGCGGTAGTGCGTCTCGTGGTAAGCCTGAACGGTCACGGGGTCAATCAACGAATCTGGAAACAAAAAACCACCGTTTCAGGAAGGCTGTGAACCTGTTTGGAAAATAAAAACTGATTTTAGTCAGCGTCACTCAACCTGTCAGAGCTCTCATCAAGCCTGGATGACCGTCTCCATGCGCTGGACTTCGCTTCGGCCAAGACCGTTGCGGTCTGCCTCGCTACGCCAGTCGGCCAGTGCCTTGCGCACTTGGGCGAGCACCTCCTGGGCCTGGGTGGCCGTGAGCCGGTACAACTCGGCGGTGGCCATGACCACTTGAACAGAGGGCGTGGCGTTCCTGCCATCGAGCGTGAGGGCGTGCTTGGCTTTGGCCAGACTGGGGTTGACATCAAAAGCCCTGGACAAGCGCCAGCCCGACGGTTCGCGAATGAAACCGTGGTTGCGCAGGTGGTCGTCGCGATTGCCCACCAGCACGTTAAAAAGCACGCGGCGGAACAACTGCGCGAGGTCTTCGTCAATATGGCTGCGAGCACCGCAGTCACTGATGAACTCGGCCAGATCCAGATAACTGCCGCCGTCCTGACCATCGCGGCGCTCCAGCAGCGTCATGGCCGAGGCGTACATGCGGCGGCCAGCACCCTCGCGGTCGAAGCGCTGAGCGCAATAGGTGCGGTAGTCGTTGTTCAGCGCTTGCAGTTTTGCCATCGGCACCCAGATGCCTGCGCGCTGGGCCAACGCCTGGACAACATACTCCCAAGCGCCCACGTCATAACGGTCGTCTTTGGCGGGGAACTTGGCAATCCAGAGGGAATGGTCAAGCTCGCGAAAGTTCGCCTTGGGGCGCGCACCGCCCAGGGAGGAACCCGGCGCCACCAGCATGGCCAGCCAGCGTTCGTACTCGGCAAGCTTCTCGACACCGGGTTCTTCGACCTTGCGGCAGATGGCAGCGAGCTCGCGCAGGCTGGTGACGGGCGGCGCCGCGCTGGCACCGTGGTACACGAAGGGGCCGCCATCACTGCGTTTGAAACGAAGTGCGCCCATGCGGGCTTCGTCATGCACGCCCAGAAGAAAGTCCACTTCCCGCAAGGTGCGCATGGGCCTGCCTTCGCGGTCGGCCACAGCCGCCTCCCGGCGCTCCATCAGCACACGGCCCCAGCGGTCCGGGGCCGAATCCATAAAAACACCGAAAGCGGGCACGTCAACAGGCGGATGCTGCTCGCCGCGCCAGAGATCAAGCCGGGGGTCCAGCGCGAAGGCGTTGCGACCCTGAAGCCAGGCGGTGTCATATTCAAAGGACGCAGGCGCATCCGTGCGCACTAGGGGCTGATACAGCCACCCCAGCCTGCAGGGCTCGTGCAGCTCAGGTGCGTCCAGATGCACTTCCCAGGTCAGCCGCGCGGCCTTGGCCATTGTGTGGTTGCCCTGTCAGTTCGAGGCGCGCCGGGCAC
>CAIYKK010000549.1 GCA_903926695.1 uncultured Burkholderiales bacterium | reverse complement strand
GGAAATGATGGCCTTGCCCTGCGTTTTTTTGAGATAGCGCGACACGCCGGTAATCGTGCCGCCGGTGCCCACGCCAGAGACAAAAATGTCGATACCGCCGTCGGTGTCGCGCCAGATTTCGGGGCCGGTGGTTTCTTCGTGAACGGCTGGATTGGCCGGGTTTTTGAACTGCTGCAGCAACACGTATTTCGGATCGCTGGCGGCGATTTCTTCGGCTTTGGCAATCGCGCCTTTCATGCCTTTGGCCCCTTCAGTCAGCACCAGTTTCGCGCCGTAGGCCAGCAGCAATTTGCGCCGCTCCAGACTCATGGTGTCGGGCATGGTGAGCGTGATCGGGATGCCACGTGCGGCGGCGACAAACGCCAGCGCAATGCCGGTGTTGCCGCTGGTGGGCTCGACGATTTCCTTGCCCGCGCCCAGCAGGCCGCGCTGCTCGGCGTCCCAGATCAGCGCCGCGCCGATGCGGCATTTGACGGAAGCGGCGGGGTTGCGGCCTTCGATTTTGGCAAGCACCGTGGCTTTGGCATCGCCGGTGATGCGGCGCAGTTGAACCAGCGGCGTGCGTCCGATGGACAGGGAGTTGTCGGCGTAAATGGTGGACATGGGAGGTTTCCTTTTTTTCGACTTATGGATTTGTGGACGTGTTGCAGTTAATCCTGAACCCAGGGCAGGCCGTGAAAGCGCCAGCCGTCGCCGTGACCCCGGTGCTGCTGCGCATCGATTTCGCCCTCAAAACCTTCAAACACGTTGAAGGCGTTCTCGAATCCGGCCTTGGCCGCCGCTTCGGCTGCCAGCGCCGAACGCTTGCCGCTGCGGCACAGCAGCAAAATCACCGCGCCCTTGCCCACCCGCGCTTCGAGTTCGCGCACAAAGCGCGGATTGCGTGTCAGGCTGGTGCCCGTGGCCCAAGCCACATGCAGGCTGCCGGGCACATGGCCAACGAACTTGCGCTCTTCGGTCGTGCGTACATCGACCAGAATCGCGTCGCCATCGGAAAACAGCTTCCACGCCTCTAGCGGCGAGACGCCGCCCGCGTAAGGCAGGCGGCTGGACTGGGCCTGACGACTGGCCGCCACCAGCTCGGGCGGCAGGGTTTGGACATCAGCATCGGTGTTCATGAGTTCTCTCTCCTCGGGAAAAATTGAGTGCGTTTGACGTTCTTAGGCGCTGCAAAGCGGTCTAAAGACAGCCGTTTTCACGGGTTGCCATGAAATGTAAAAGCCCAAAACCCAGAATCCAACTACCGAATAATTGATAGCTCAACACAAAACTATCTACTGACAGGCCCGCCAGCCGCTCCGAGCGGGTCTTTTCAGAGGGGAATGCATAAACTTTAAAGTTATGCAAGCAATGCTCTAAGGATAGTTTGGTAATTAAGAACTGAAAATTCGGTAGTTCCCATTTGCTGCATTGGCTTTTAGAATTCGCCCTACCCCAACTTTGTAACGAATTCAGGAAACCCCATGCGTACACACCGCCGTCTTTTCAATGTCGCCGTCGCCGCCGTTCTGGCCAGCGTCGCTTGGGGCGTCAATGCCCAGCAGGCCGTTTCGCTGCTCAATGTGTCTTATGACCCGACCCGCGAGCTGTATGTCGAGTTCAACGCTGCTTTTGCGAAAAACTGGAAAGCCAAAACAGGCCAGGACGTGACGATCAAACAATCGCACGGCGGCTCTGGCAAACAGGCCCGCTCGGTGATTGACGGGCTGGACGCCGATGTGGTGACGCTGGCGCTGGCTGGCGACATCGACGCGTTGGTGAAAAACGGCGGCTGGCTTGCGCCCGACTGGCAGAAAAAGCTGCCGCACAATTCGTCGCCCTACACCTCGACCATCGTGCTGGTGGTGCGCCAAGGCAACCCCAAGGGCATCAAGGACTGGGATGATCTGGTCAAGCCCGGCGTGAGTGTGATCACGCCCAATCCCAAGACTTCGGGCGGCGCGCGCTGGAACTACCTCGCAGCCTGGGAATTTGCCAAGCGCAAGCTCGGCGGCGACGCCAAGGCCAAAGACTTCGTCACCAAGCTGTATGCCAACGTGCCGGTGCTCGACACCGGGGCGCGCGGCTCGTCCATCACCTTTGCCCAGCGCAATCAGGGCGATGTGTTCATCTCCTGGGAAAACGAAGCGCACCTGCTGGAAAAAGAGTTTGGCAGCAAGGTCGATATCGTTTACCCGTCGCTGAGCATCCTGGCCGAGCCGCCGGTGGCCGTGGTGGATAAAAACGTGGATCGCAAAGGCACCCGCGCCGTGGCGCAGGCCTATCTGGAATACCTCTACACCGACGAGGGCCAGGACATCGCGGGCAAAAATTTCTACCGCCCGATCTCGGCAAAAGCGCAGGCCAAGTACGCCAAGCAGTTGCCCAAGCTCAACCTGTTCACCATCGACCAGGGCTTTGGCGGCTGGGCCAAAGCTGACAAGGATCACTTTGCCGACGGCGGCAGCTTTGACCAGATCTACCTCAAGCGCTAAAGCCTGAGACAGGCGCTCTGACAACGCCCACGCCATCGGCAGCCCGATGGTGTGGGGCGCTTGACAAAAAAATCCCCAGTCCAACAACAACCTTGTCGAAAAGTCCGCAGGCGGCTTGGGCCTGTCCCTTCTCTTCATCAGCAAGGCACAACTGTGAACAAACTTCTCACCTTCCCGGACTCCGCTGGCATGGCGCTGTCGATACGCGCCAAGGCGCTCCTGTTCCATGATCCGCGCTCTTGCGAGTTGCTCGAACAGGTCGAGCGCATCGCCCGCAGCGACGCCACCGCGCT
>CAIYKK010000548.1 GCA_903926695.1 uncultured Burkholderiales bacterium | reverse complement strand
GGCCCAGCGTCTGGAAACGCAGGCGCTGTGGGAAGAACCCGGCCTTGCGGCGCATGCGGCCTATTTCGCCAAACTGGAAACCGTGCGCGCCGAAGCGCTGGGCGCGCATCAATTGACAGTGGAGTCGTGCGACAACCGCCAGCACGATCTGCGCGACTGGCTGCAACGGGGAATCAAAGCCGAAGACGACAAACGACAACGGCTGCGCGACAAGATCATCCAGGCGATGTCGGCCTACAAGGAAGCCTTCAAGCTGGAAACGGCGGAAGTCGATGCCAGCGTGGAAGCCGGTTTTGAATACCGCGCCATGCTGGACGCGCTGCAAGCCAACGACCTGCCGCGTTTTGAAGTGCGCTTCAAGGAGTTGCTCAACCAAAACGCGATTAACGAAATTGCCAATTTCCAGTCGCAACTGGCCCGCGAACGCGCCACCATCAAGGAGCGCATAACGCGCATCAACGAGTCGCTGACGCAGATCGACTACAACCCCGGCCGCTACATCCTGCTGCTAGCCCAGCCGACGCCAGACGCCGAGGTGCGCGACTTTGAAACCGAGTTGCGTGCCTGCACCGACGGCACGTTCACCGGCTCGGACGATGCGCAATATTCGGAGGCCAAGTTTTTGCAGGTCAAGCAGATCATCGAGCGCTTTCGCGGGCGCGAAGGCCAGTCCGAGCAGGATAGGCGCTGGAGCGCCAAAGTCACAGACGTGCGCAACGGCTACGTGTTTGCCGCCAGCGAACGCTGGCGCGAGGACAACAGCGAACACGAACATTATTCCGACTCGGGCGGCAAGTCCGGCGGCCAGAAGGAAAAGCTGGCTTACACGATTCTGGCGGCCAGTCTGGCCTATCAGTTCGGGCTGGAATGGGGCGCGGTGCGCTCGCGCTCGTTCCGCTTTGTGGTGATCGACGAGGCGTTCGGGCGCGGCTCGGACGAGTCGGCGCAGTACGGCCTGCGGCTGTTTGCCAAGCTCAATTTGCAGTTGCTCATCATCACGCCGCTGCAGAAAATCCACATCATCGAGCCGTTTGTCGCCAGCGTGGGTTTTGTGCAGAACGACGAAGGGCGGTCCTCCAAACTGCGCAACCTGTCCATAGCAGACTACCGCGCCGAAAAAGCCAAAGCTGCACCATGAGCTGGACGCAGCCCGCCGACCTGCGCGCCCAGCTGCTCAAACTCTGGAGCCGGGGGGATTTATTGGCCAGCCTAGTGTTGCGTCAACCGGAAAGTGCCGGTCTGCTTGCCTCTGAAGAGCGCCGGCATCAGATGCGTGACGCAACGCTAGTCAGCGGCGAAAGCCTGTTTCCGCTGCGCCTGACGCTCAAAAGCCCGACTTCGGGCGAGATGAGCGAGCGTTTCGACGAGGTGCGCCAGTGGATCAGCGCGCTGCGCGCCGCCGACGGCTACCGGGTCACGCTGCGCGAGTTCCGGCACCGGGTGTTTGGCGCCAACAGCGTGCCGCATGAGGTCTGGGTCGATTCGCTGGACACGGCGCTGGGGCTGATCGGCAAGCGGCGCGACGCGGCGCGCTTTGCCGCGCTGGTGGAAATAACGCGCCAGCGCCAGCCGCTGCTGCTAGCCTGGCTGGCCCGGCGGCCCTTGCGGGCGCTGGAGCTGGCTGAGGAATGGGCGCGGCTGCTGGACATTGTTGATTGGCTAAAGGCAAATCCCCTGCCCGGCGTTTATTTGCGGCAGGTAGATATTCCGGGCGTGCATAGCAAATTCATCGAAGCCCATCGCGGCGTACTGGCCGAGCTGGCGGACCGGGTGCTGCCGCCCGAGGCGATTGATCTGTCGGCGGCTGGCGCGGGCCAGTTTGCCCAGCGCTACGGGTTTCGGGACAAGCCGCTGCGGGTGCGCTTCCGGCTGCTGGGGGCGGCGTCTGCGCCTTGGGCCGCTGCGCTGGGCTGGGGGCCGGATGCCGACATCACGCTGGACGCGGCCAGCTTTGCCCGGCTGGCGCCCGGCGTCTCGCGGGTGTTCATCACCGAAAACGAAATCAACTTTCTGGCGTTTCCGCCGGTTGACAACAGCTTGGTGATTTTTGGCGCGGGCTACGGTTTTGACATGCTGGCCGATATTGACTGGCTGGCGCGCTGCCCGATTTACTACTGGGGCGACATCGACACGCACGGCTTTGCGATTCTGGACCAGCTGCGCGGGCGCTTTGCGCAGGTGAAATCGTTTTTAATGGACCGTGCCACGCTGCTGGCTTTTGAATCGCAGTGGGGCGAGGAAAGCGCGCCAACCCTGCGCGATCTGCCCCGGCTCACGCCGCCCGAGCAGGCGCTGTACGACGACCTGCGCGACAACCGCCTGCGTAAAAACCTGCGCCTGGAACAGGAAAGAATCGGCTTTGACTGGGTGAAAGCGTCTTTGCCCGCCTCCGCCTATCCGCTTAAAACAGCAGCAAACTAACCCAGTAAGCCAGCGCCGCCACCGCTGCCGCTGCCGGAATCGTCAGCACCCAGGCCCAGACGATGGTGCCCGCCACGCCCCAGCGCACGGCTGAGGCGCGCTGGGTCGAACCCACGCCGACAATCGCGCCGGTAATTGTGTGGGTGGTCGAGACCGGAATGCCCAGCGCAGTCGCCAAAAACAGCGTCAGCGCGCCGCCGGTTTCGGCGCAAAAACCGCCTATCGGCTTGAGTTTGGTGATTTTCTGGCCCATTGTTTTCACAATGCGCCAGCCGCCGAACATGGTGCCCGCCGCAATGGCCGTGTAGCAGCACACCACAGTCCAGGTCGGCGGCAGGGGGTCGCTGGCAGCGGTGTAGCCGGTGGCAATCAAGAGCATCCAGATAATGCCGATGGTTTTCTGGGCGTCGTTGCCGCCGTGGCCCAGGCTGTAAGCGCCCGCCGAAACCAGCTGCAGGCGACGAAACCAGCGGTCCACCTTGGACGGCGTGGAGCGCAGGCAAATCCACGACACCAGCACCATCATCAAAGAACCCAGCACAAAACCCAGCACCGGCGAGATAAAAATAAACGCTACCGTCTTCAGCACGCCGCCCATCACCAGCGCGCTGGCGCCAGATTTTGCCATCACCGCGCCCACAATGCCGCCAATCAGCGCATGCGAGGAGCTGCTCGGAATGCCGTAAATCCAGGTGACGATGTTCCAGGCAATCGCGCCCATCAGCGCGCCAAAAACAACGTGGGTATCGACAATGCCGGGCTGGACAATGCCCTTGCCGACGGTGGCGGCCACGCTCAGGTGAAAGATAAACAGCGCCAGCAAATTAAAGCCCGCCGCAAAAATCACCGCATGGCCGGGCTTGAGAACCCCGGTGGAGACGACGGTGGCGATGGAGTTAGCGGCATCATGAAAGCCATTCATGAAGTCGAACGCAATGGCCAGAATCACCAGCATGGCGACGACCCAAAAGGCGGTCTGTACGGTTTGCATAAAAAAGTACTTATTGGTCGCCGGGGATCAGGAGTTTTCGAGGACGATGCCCTCGATCACGTTGGCCACGTCTTCGCATTTGTCGGTGATGGTTTCCAGCAACTCATACACGGCTTTGAGCTTGATGATTTCGCGCACATCGGGCTCTTCGCGGAACAGGCGGCTCATGGCGGCACGCATGACGTGGTCGGCGTCGGATTCGAGCTGGTCGATTTCCTCGCAGGTTTTGAGCGCGGCGGCGGCGGTGCCGGCATCGCGCACGTTGCCGATCAGCGCCACCACATCCTTGAGCCGCTCGCAGCATTTGACGCTCAAATCGGTCAGGCGCAGCATGTCTTCGGTCATGTGGCGCACGTCGTACAGCGCCATGGTTTCGGCTGAATCCTGAATCAGGTCGGCCACGTCGTCCATCGTGTTGATCAACTGGTGGATCTGGTCGCGGTCAATCGGGGTGATGAACGTGGTGTGCAGGATGCGGTTGACTTCTTGCGTGATGCGGTCGGCGGCCTGCTCGGCGTTGTCCACTTCTTTGTTGTAGAGTGCGCGTTTTTCCAGATCGCTGTAGTTGGCGACCAGCCGGGAAAAAGCATGTGCGGCTTCCACAATCCGGTCGGCATGCTGGTTGAACATCTCGAAAAAATTGCCTTCGCGCGGCAGCAACTTGCTGAACAGCATGTTCTATCCTAAGAAATATGTCAGGAGTATGACGGTTTGTAACTGCGGGGAGTTTAACCGCGATGCCTTTGAAAACCGCTTGTTACAACGCGGGCGGCGTGGTGGCGCAGTCGGCGCAGACGCCGCGCACCGCAAAGTCCATGCTGAAGCCTTGATAGCCCAGCGCCTTGAGCGCCTGCAGCGCCGACTGGGCGGCGCGTTCCAGATCGTGGGCGCTGGCCTGTAGCGCGCCTTCGAGCGGGCTGTCGCGGTGGCAGCTCTGGCATTCAAAATGCGGCGTGGCGTGGACGCTGGCGGGCATGGCCTGGTAGCGGCGCACGCGGTTGATATCGACGCGGCACAGCAGCAGGCCGACCTGCGTCAGCCGGTCAATGAGCCGGTAAAGCGTGACGCGGTCGAGCGCGGCGGCGCAGTCGCCCTGCAGCGCAGCCTGCAATTGGGCGTGGGTGTAGCTGGTGTCGGGGTGCGCCAGCAGCCAGCCCAGCACCAGCCGGGCCGCAGCGGTGCGGCGCAGCCCGTGAACCGACAACAAGGCATCCAGAGGATCGGCAACGGCGGAAGGCTTCAAAGGCGGCATGGTGGAGCCTGACTAGGCTTGAAAAGTGAAAAATCGGAAAACGGCTTTTAACGCAAACAAGTTGCGTTAAAATCTATCGCAATCGAGTTGCATTATTACAGCAACTGCCTGAATCCCCCGGATTTTCACCTCTTTACGCCTGCATGCACGTTCATTCCCCGACTTCTTCTGCGCCCGCCGCGCCCGCCGTACCGACACGGCCCGCCCGCGTCCAGCGTAGCCTTTTGGCCTGGCCCGCCTGGCTGCGCGTGCTGGCCGTGTTGCCCGCCGTGGTTCTGCTGTGGCTGGCCGTCGCCTGGGCCAGTCTGGAAGTGGTGCCGTGGTGAGCCCCGTCGTGTCACTGCGCAATCTGACGGTGAGCTACCGCCAGCATCCGGCGCTGCACCACATCAGCGGCAGTTTTGCGCCGGGTTCGCTGACCGCCGTGATCGGGCCAAACGGCTCGGGCAAAAGCACGCTGCTCAAAAGCATCATGGGCCTGTTGCCGATTGAAGGCGGCGCTTCGGGCGGCGCACTCGCCGTCACGCCGCCGCGCCAGCGCATCGCCTATCTGCCGCAAATGGCTGAAATTGACCGCAGTTTTCCGATTGACGTGCGCGACTGCGTGCTGCTGGGCTGCTGGGGCGCGACGGGCGCGTGGGGCGGCGTCACCGACGCGATGCTGAATAAAGTCGATCACGCCCTGCACACCGTCGGGCTGGAAGGTTTTGAGCGGCGCAATGTCGGCAGCTTGTCGAGCGGGCAATTGCAGCGCGTGATGTTCGCCCGCATGCTGGTGCAGGACGCGGAATTGATTTTGCTCGACGAGCCGTTCAACGCGGTCGATGCCAAAACCACCGCCGCGCTGCTCGCGCTGGTGCGCCAGTGGCACGCACAGCGGCGCACAGTGATTGCCGTGCTGCATGACGATGACATGGTGCGCCAGCATTTCCCGGCCACGCTGCTGCTGGCGCGCAAACTCGTCGGCTGGGGCGCGACCTGCGACGTACTGACCGCGCCGAATCTGCAACGCGCCCGCGCAATGGCCGAGGCCTGGGATGAAGGTGCCGGGCTGTGCCACGTTGATCCGCTGGCGCTGCAAGCGGTGCAACTTGCGCCAGCCGTAGCCATGCAAACCATGCCAGTAGCTCCAACGGTTGCAGCGGCGCAGAAAGCCGCCCCGTGATGGCCGTCATGAACTGGCTCTGGGACACGGGTTTTGCCCCATTCGCCGAATTCGCCTTCATGCGCCGGGCGCTGGTGGCGACGCTGGCGCTGTCACTGAGCGCCGCGCCGCTGGGCGTTTTTCTGACGCTACGGCGCATGAGCCTCTTGGGCGACGCGCTCAGTCACGCGGTGCTGCCGGGGGTGGCGATTGGCTTTATGGTCAGCGGCCTGTCGCTGACGGCGATGGCGATGGGCGGCGTGGTGGCCGGAATGCTGGTGGCTGCGATTGCCGGGCTGGTCACGCGCTTTACGACGCTGAAGGAAGACGCCAGTCTGGCCGCGATTTACCTGGTGGCGCTGGCGCTGGGCGTGACCTTGATTTCCGGCCACGGCACGCAGCTTGATTTGCTGCATATTCTGTTTGGCAGCGCGCTCGGCGTGGATCAGGCGGGCTTGTTGATGGTGGCCGGTGTCGCCAGCGTCAGCCTGATTGTGCTGGCGGCGCTGTACCGGGGCTTGGTTTTAGAGAGCTTTGACCCGGTGTTTCTGGCCGCCGCCGGACGGCGCGGCTGGCTCTGGCAACAGGGCTTTTTGATGCTGGTTGTCATCAACCTGGTGGCCGGTTTTCAGACGCTGGGCACATTGATGGCTGTGGGCTTGATGATGCTGCCCGCCGTCTCGGCCAAGCTCTGGCACGACACGCTGCCCGCGCAATTACTCAACGCCAGCGCGCAGGCCATGCTCGCCAGCGGCGCCGGGCTGCTGCTGTCTTATCACCTGGACACGCCTTCGGGGCCGACGATCATTGGCTGCGCCGGTTTTTTATATGCCGCTTCGCTGCTGCTGGCACCGGGCGGCTGGCTGCCGCGCGTTTGGGGCAAAACGCACCGGGTAGCTTAAAGGCGCGCTGTATTTGCAAACCGTCAGCCCCGCTGCGCAATGCAGGCCAGCGCGCACCGGCTTTGAATGGGCGACTCAAACCACCCGACAGCCTGAATCCATCGCATCTCATTGTTTGACTCTTTCCCGCTTTGAAAGGCCGCCCCATGAACCGCCGTATGTTC
>CAIYKK010000547.1 GCA_903926695.1 uncultured Burkholderiales bacterium | reverse complement strand
TGGCCCTTCGCCGCCTTCGTGATGACCACGGTGTATGGCCAGATGGTCAGCGTCTATCAATACCCCAAGGCGGCGCTGGTGGTGCTGGGTGGCTCCACGGTGGCGGCCGTCATCGTCGGCTACCTCTACGGCCGGGAAAAGCGCGTCTGGTGCAAATACCTGTGCCCGGTCAGCGGCGTGTTTGGCCGGTTAGCCAAGCTCGCGCCGCTGCATTTCCGCGTTGATGGCGACGCTTGGCGTCAGTCCTACAGCGCGCAAACCCACGACACCACGCCCGCCCGCGTGATTCCGGTTCAGGCCGTCAACTGCGCGCCGCTGGTCGCCATGCGCAAGATGCAGGGTGCCAGCGACTGCCACATGTGCGGGCGCTGCAGCGGCCACCGGGACGCCGTGACCCTGAGCACACGCTCGCCGAACCACGAAATCGTCGTGCTGGGCGAGCAGCTGGCCAACGGCTGGCAGACCGCGCTGATCCTGCTCGGCCTGCTGGGCGTGGCCATCGGCGCGTTCCAGTGGACGGTGAACCCGCAGTGGGTGCAGGCCAAGCAGTTCCTCGCCGAATGGCTGATCGAGCGCGATATTTTTTGGCCGATGGCCGAAAACGCGCCCTGGTGGCTGCTGACTCATTACCCGGAATTGCGCGACGTGTTTTCCTGGCTCGATGGCGCGGTGCTGTTGGGCTATATCGGTGCCACGGCGCTGGTGATGGGCATTTCGATCTCGCTGCCGCTGGCCGGGGCGGCGCGGCTGCTTGGACCTTGGCAGCGCCAGCGTTTCTACCATCTGGCGCAGGCCTTGATTCCACTGGCTGGCTGCGGCGTGTTTCTGGGTCTGTCGGCGCTGACGGTGAACCTGCTAAAGGGCCAAGGCGTGCCGGTGTTCTGGGCCAACGACGTGCGTCTGGCACTGCTGGTCGGGGCCAATCTGTGGACGCTGGTGCTGGCCTGGGGCATCACCGGGCGCTACACGGCTGGGCTGCAGCGCCGGGCGCTGGGCTGGGGCGCTGTGCTGCTGGCGCTGGTGCCGGTCAACACCGCCTGGGCTTTTATGTTCTGGCTCTGGTGAACTGGCGCTGACGTGGGAACTGGCGCTGGCCGCCGAATGAGGCGCCCGGAAGCTGGTTTGCCCACGTCGTGATGGCAACGTCTGGGCAATGGGCGGCCATGTCGTCCACGATTTGTCTCGGCGCACTCAGGCTTGCGGCATGCCCCGTTCCTTGCATACATGCACTCAGGCGGGCGACAACCCCAGCTCTTTAAACACATGCGCCAACTGGTTTTGCAGTTGCGCGACCTGCGTTTCCAGCGTGTCAATCCGCTGCTGCAGCCGCTCAGCCTGGCCCAGCGAAATCGGCTCGGCTTCGGCATTGCGCGGCTCACCGCCCGAACTGGCCGCCTGAAACGGCAGCGCCAGCGCGTCGCCGCACAGCCGGTGTACCCAGCGCTGCTCGCGCATGCCGGGGGCGCGGGCCAGCTGAATCACAGTGACAGCGCCGTTGTCCTCGCCGCGTGCCTTCAGTTCGCCCAGCGTGTCCTCGATGCTGGCAATGTCGGCAAACTTGTACCAGCGTTCGCTGTTGATGCGCAGTTCGCCCGGCGTTTGCGGGCCGCGCAGCATCAGCAGGCCCAGCAGCACCGCCTGCGGCTCGCTCACGCCAAAGCCGCGCTGGAAATTGTGCTCAAAACGCGGCACGCGGCTGGAACTGGCCTCAAACACCAAACTGACGGCCTTGAGGCTGTCGATGGCGGCCTGCGCCTGCGCGTCGGTCAGTTCCATCACCGGGTCGCGGCTGGTTTTCTGGTTGCAGCCGAGCACCAGGGTGTTGAGCGAGAGCGGGTAGCTGTCGGGGACAGTGCGGGCTTTTTCCATCAGGGTGGCCAGCACGCGGGCTTCGGTGGGGGTTAGTAGTCTCATGGCGATAATCTTAGAACATGAAAAACATCGTCATCCTGATTTCCGGCGGCGGCTCGAACATGGCCGCCATTGCCCGGACTGCCAAAAAAGAAAATTGGCTCGATAAGCTCGGCGTGCGCGTCGCCGCCGTCATCAGCAACAAGCCCGGCGCGGGCGGGCTGGCGCTGGCCAAAGATTTGGGCATTGCCGCCGATGCGCTGGCGCACCAGTCGTTTGACTCCCGTGAGGCGTTCGACGCGGCGCTGATGGTCCGCATTGACCTGCACGAACCGGCGCTGCTGGTGCTGGCCGGTTTTATGC
>CAIYKK010000546.1 GCA_903926695.1 uncultured Burkholderiales bacterium | reverse complement strand
GCCGCCAAAGGCCGGCCTTCCGATCACCCACTGATCGTGCATGTCGCCGACGCGGCGCAGGTGCTTGACTACGCCAGCAGCGAGCCGCCGTTTGCGCAGCGCTTGATGGCCGCTTTCTGGCCCGGCCCGCTGACGGTGATTTTGCCGCGCCGCGAAGGCGTGGCGGCGGCGGCGGCGGGCGGGCAGAACTCGGTTGGCCTGCGCTGCCCGAATCATCCAGTCGCGCTGGCGTTTTTAAAAGCCTGCGCCACGGGCATAGCCGGTCCCAGCGCCAACCGCTTTGGCCGCGTCAGCCCGACCACGGCGGCGCATGTCGCGCAGGAGTTTGACGCTGATTTGCTGGTGCTTGACGGCGGGCCGTGCGAAGTCGGCATCGAGTCCAGCATCGTCGATTGCACCCGTAGCCGCCCGGTGCTGCTGCGTCCCGGCGTTCTGACCCGCGCCCAACTGGAAGCCGCCTGCGGCGAGCCGGTGCTATCCAAAGACGAGCTGCTGGACGACGCGGAGACCGCGCCCCGCGCCTCCGGCACGCTGGAAGCGCATTACGCGCCCAACGCCAAAGTGCGCCTGATGGATACGGGCGCAATTCAATCCGCGCTCGATTTGCTGGGCGCGGACGCGGCCCACATTGCCGTTTATGCCCGCGACATGCTGCGCATCAAGTCTGCAAAAGTGCTGTTCCGGCGCATGCCCGGCGACGCGCTGGCCACGGCGCAGGAGCTGTTTGCCGTGCTGCGCGGTTTTGACGACCAGGGCGCACGGCTGATCTGGATTGAAAACCCGCCCGCTGCGCCCGAGTGGGACGGCGTGCGCGACCGGCTGGGACGGGCGGCGGCCAGTTAAGCGCGGCCCTGCGTGGCGCATGGCTGCCGGGTTGCGCGCCCGGCCCTGAAGTCGTGTCCAATACGGCCATGCAATCCACCGATCCCATCGACGCCACCGACCACCGCTTGACCGAACTCGAAATCAAGGCCAGTTTCAACGAAGACCTGCTCGATCAGCTCAACCAGGTCATCATCCGCCAGCAGCAGCAAATCGACGCGCTGCTGCGCCAGGTTTCCCAGCTGCGCCAGCAAATGCCCGACACCACCAGCGGCGCGTTGCGCCAGCCGGGCGACGACCTGCCGCCGCACTATTGAACTTTGCCCGCCGCGAATACACCGTTCGCACTGACAGTGAGGCCCAAGGCCGGATGCGGCGGGGCAAATGCCTCATCCGACTATTAGCGACAGGCTGGCTTGAGCGCTCTGCGCACAGCCCGCCGGGGCGCGGACAGGCGCTTTTTGGCCGCGCCAGACATACACCGCATTGCCATCGACTTCGTTTTTCAAGAAATAATTCAGAAAATATTTCGGCACGCTGTACAGCCCCAGGTCCACACACACTTCCACCAGCGAAATCTTGGCCTCGACCTGGTAGCCGCCGCTTGAAAACCGGGATTCAGGCCGGTCAACGGCCTTGAATGGCGCATTCATCTGCGCGGCAATGTCGCGTAGCCGCTGGCCGTATTTTTCAACCATGTCGCGGTTCACCAGATCGCACACCAGCAGGTGCTCGGGGAAAAGCCGGTTCAGGGTTTGCGTCAATGCCCCGGTCTGCGCTTCATCGAGGTAAATAAAAATGCCTTCGAGAATAAAAACGGCGGGGCTGCTGCTGGAAATAACCGAAAGTTTGTCTTCCAGCGAATCCTTGCAAAAATCCATGGCAATACGGCGCAAGGGATTGGCGCATGTTTCAGCGGGCAAATGTTCGTTTTTATAGGCGATGAGCGCGGGCTCGTCCAGCTCAAACCAGTTACCGCCCGCCAGCCGGTAAGGGCGGCTGTCAAACCCGGCGCCTATCGTGACAATGGACAGGTTCTCATTGGCATGCAGCATTTGGCGCAGGACTTCATCAATAATCCGGTGCCTGACCGTCATGCTGACTTTGGTGGTGGTTTCTGTTTGAAATTTATCGTAAATCCGCTGTCCATAATCATTCATGAACAATTTCGCGTAACCATCTCCACAAATGGGGCTGGCCGTTGCAGCGTCCTGCACTCGCGCACCGCAACAGTAAAACGCCATATTTGAGATCGGTTTCATGGAGTCCCCTCATCTAAGCACGGCGACTTGCCGCGCACTGGTATTAGTCCATGCTAATGCAGTCTTTGAAGGGGGGCGCGGTGCGCGGAACAAGCCTGACATATTTTTCATGTCGTCACACTTGTAAATGGGTAACCTTGTCAGCGGTAAAACGCCTGGACTTTGCCTTTGAGTTTGATCAGCAGGGGCTGGCCCTTGCGGTCTAGCGTTTTGCCAGCGGGTATCTTGATCCAGCCTTCGCTGATGCAGTATTCCTGGACGTTGATCTGCTCTTTGTCATTAAAGCGGATGCCCACGTCATGCTCGAACACGGCGGCGACATGGTGCGGGCTGCGCGGGTCGCTGGAGAGGCGATCAGGCAGAGGAATGGGAAGGGGGAGTGGCGTGGCTTCGGTCATGGGCGTCGATTTTGCCTGATTCATGCTTTTTAAACCTTCTTCAAAAAGCAGGCTTTGAGCATGAAGCTGCCCGCGTCCATTTTGCAATCCACCTCGTGGTCGCCGCCGACGAGGCGGATGCTTTTGACCTTGGTGCCCATTTTCAGCGTCGTCGAGGAGCCTTTGACTTTCAGGTCTTTGATCAGCACCACGCTGTCGCCGTTGGCCAGCACGTTGCCGTTGGAGTCTTTGACGATGGCGTCGGCATCGTCTTCGCTGTCAGGGGCGGCGCTCAGGGGCCACTCGTGGCCGCAGTCGGCGCAGACGTAGTTAGCGCCGTCGGTGTAGGTGTTTTCCAAGGTGCATTGGGGGCAGGCGGGCGCGGTTGAAGAGGACATGATCAGGCTCAAAAGGTTAAAAAATCGGAAAAATTGGGTAACCGCTGGTCAGGCGGCGGAGGCGGGCGCGGGCGCGTTAGTGCGTTGTGGGCGTGCGCCCGTAGATCAGCTTCATGCTCAGGATCATCAGCGCCAGCGCCAGCGTGACGATGTTGGCAATCACGATGGGCCAGGCGCTGAGCAGCAGGCCGTAAATCAGCCACAGCGCCACCCCCAGCGTGAACGCGCTGTACATGCCCAGCGAGACGCCACTCACGTCGCGGGTTTTAAAACTCAG